>NZ_JBSGDB010000029.1:0-36907 GCF_053602155.1 Streptomyces sp. NPDC004561 | reverse complement strand
CCGCGCCAGACCCGCGAGCGCCTCGGCCACCCCCTCGGCCGGCCGCCGGCCCGCCCCCGCGATCTCCGCGCCGTCGGGGCCGTAGAGCACCGCCCGGCCGGACAGATGGCGCGCCAGACGGTGGAGCACCGAGGGGACCGGGTCCGGGCGGGCGGCGGCGGCCGCGAGGCTCTGCTGGGCCTCGGTGACCCGGCGCAGCTCGGCCAGCCGTGCCTGCGCCATCAACTGCCACACCGCGCGGGCCACCCCGGAGAAGGTGGTCTGCGGCGGGACCTCCAGCAGGGGCAGGCCGTGGTCGTCGCAGGCGGCCACCAGGGCGCGCGGGACCGTGTCGTGCACCGGGGCCAGCCCGAAGCCCAGGGCCGCGCCGCCCGCCGCGACGATCCGTGAGACATAGCCCTCGAAGTACTCGCCCGGTTCCGACCGCGCTCGACCGGCGGCGCCCCCGTCCGCCGCCTCCGGGATGTGCACCCCGGCCGTGAGCAGCAGCTCGCCGCCCAGCAGATACGGGTAGGGGTCGGCCATCTCCGAGGTGTGCGCCCAGTGGATCACGATGCCCGGGTCCGTGGGGCCCGCGATCTGGCGCAGGGCCAGGTCCTCCCGGGCCAGCAGGGCCGGCAGCGGGACCGGTGGGGTCGGTGGGACCGCTGGGGCGATCGTCTCCGGCATGGTGTGCGTTCCCTCCATCCCGGCCCGTTCATATGGATGAAACGTACACTTCGCAGTCGCTTTCCGGCCACCTAGTGTCGGTCCGGAACCGGCAGCCGCGGGTACGGGCGGATGTCCCCGCGATCCGCTGCCGGCACGTCTCCGCCATCTCTGCACGACACGCCACCGGAAAGCGCGAAGGAGGGCCCCGCATGGCCGTCGACTACACAGTGATCGTCGTCTATCTCGCCGGGATGCTGGCCGTGGGCTGGTGGGGCATGCGCCGCGCCAGGTCCAAGAGCGACTTCCTGGTGGCCGGCCGGCGCCTCGGGCCCGCGATGTACTCCGGCACCATGGCGGCCATCGTCCTCGGCGGCGCGTCCACCATCGGCGGTGTGGGCCTCGGCTACCAGTACGGCCTCTCCGGCGCCTGGATGGTCCTCACCATCGGCCTCGGCCTGCTGGCCCTGTCGGTGTTCTTCTCCGCCCGCATCGCCCGCCTGAAGGTCTACACCGTCTCCGAGATGCTGGACCTCAGGTACGGCGGCCGCGCGGGCGTGATCTCCGGCGTGGTCATGTGGGCGTACACCCTCATGCTCGCGGTCACCTCGACGATCGCCTACGCCACGATCTTCGACGTCCTGTTCGACATGAACCGGACCGTGGCGATCGTCCTCGGCGGCTCGATCGTCGTCGCCTACTCGACCCTCGGCGGCATGTGGTCCATCACGCTGACCGACATGGTCCAGTTCGTCGTCAAGACGATCGGCGTGCTGCTCCTGCTGCTGCCGATCGCCGTGGTCCGGGCGGGCGGCTTCAGCGAGATGAAGGCCAAGTTGCCGGCCTCGTACTTCGACCCGCTGGGCATCGGCGGCGAGACGATCTTCACCTACGTCCTTATCTACACGTTCGGCATGCTGATCGGCCAGGACATCTGGCAGCGCGTCTTCACCGCCCGCAGCGACCGGACCGCCAGGTGGGGCGGCACGGTGGCCGGCACCTACTGCCTGGCCTACGCCGTCGCCGGCTCGGTGATCGGCACGGCCGCCAAGGTGCTCTACCCGAAGCTGGGCAGCCCCGACGACGCCTTCGCCACCATCGTCAAGGACGAACTTCCCGTCGGCGTGCGCGGGCTGGTGCTGGCCGCCGCCCTGGCGGCGGTGATGTCCACCTCCTCCGGCGCCCTGATCGCCTGCGCGACGGTCGCCAACAACGACATCTGGTCGCGGCTGCGTGGGGCGGTGCGCCGGGACGGCGATCAGCACGACGAGGTGTCGGGCAACCGGGCGTTCATCCTGGTCATGGGCCTGGCGGTGATCGGCACGGCGATCGCGCTCAACGACGTCGTCCAAGCCCTGACGGTCGCCTACAACCTCCTCGTCGGCGGTCTGCTCGTCCCCATCCTCGGCGGGCTGCTGTGGAAGCGCGGCACCGTGCAGGGGGCGCTCGCCTCCGTGATCGTCGGCGGTCTCGCCGTCATCGGTCTGATGGCGGGCTACGGCATCCTCGCCAACGAGCCCGTCTACTACGGTCTGCTGTCCTCCCTCGTGGCCTATGTCGCCGTCTCCCTGGCGACGCGGCCCACCGACGAGACCGTCCTCGCCGTCTGGCGCGAGCGCCTGGCCGGACGGTCCCCCGAAACCATGTCCGAACCGGTCCCGGCTCACCAGTAGAGTCATATGGAAAGCAGTACATGCGCGACGAAGCGCAGGAAAGAAGGCATTTCATCATGAGCAGCAACGAGACGCCCCGCGGCCCCGTCGACTCCTCCCGCATCCCGCGGTACGCCGGTCCCGCGACCTTCGCCCGGCTGCCCCGGCTGGACGAGGTCGGCACCGCCGACGTCGCCGTGGTCGGCGTGCCGTTCGACTCCGGCGTCTCGTACCGGCCGGGCGCCCGCTTCGGCGGCAACGCGATCCGCGAGGCGTCCCGGCTGCTGCGCCCGTACAACCCGGCGCAGGACGCCTCCCCCTTCGCCCTGGCGCAGGTCGCCGACGGCGGCGACATCGCGGTGAACCCGTTCAACATCAACGAGGCCGTCGACACCATCGAGGCCGCCGCGGACGAGCTGCTCGGCACCGGCGCCCGGCTGATGACCCTGGGCGGCGACCACACGATCGCCCTCCCGCTGCTGCGCTCGGTCGCGAAGAAGCACGGCCCGGTCGCCCTGCTCCACTTCGACGCACACCTCGACACCTGGGACACCTACTTCGGCGCCGAATACACGCACGGCACCCCGTTCCGCCGCGCGGTGGAGGAGGGCATCCTCGACACCGAGGCGCTCTCCCACGTGGGCACCCGCGGCCCGCTCTACGGCAAGCAGGACCTCACGGACGACGAGAAGATGGGCTTCGGCATCGTCACGTCCGCCGACATCTACCGCCGGGGCGCCGACGAGGTGGCCGACCAGCTCCGCCGGCGCATCGGCGACCGCCCGCTGTACATCTCCATCGACATCGACTGCCTCGACCCGGCCCACGCGCCCGGCACCGGCACCCCGGAGGCGGGCGGCATGACCTCCCGCGAGCTGCTGGAGATCCTGCGCGGCCTGGCGTCCTGCAACCTGGTGTCGGCGGACGTGGTGGAGGTCGCGCCGGCGTACGACCACGCGGAGATCACCTCGGTCGCGGCCTCCCACACGGCCTACGAACTGACCACCATCATGAGCCGCCAGATCGCGGCGGCCCGGAAGGACGCGGAAGCCAAGTGACCCACGACCACGACCTGGTACTCAGCCCGACCGCCGCACAGCGGGAAGCCGCGCTGAACCCGCCCCCGGGCCGCAACGGCGGAGACCTGGTCGTGGAGACGCTGGCCGGGCTCGGCGCGACGACGGTCTTCGGCCTGCCCGGCCAGCACGCCCTCGGCATGTTCGACGCCCTGCGCCGCTCGTCCCTGCGGTACGTGGGCCTGCGGGTGGAGAACAACGCGGGCTTCGCGGCCGACGCGTACGGCCGCGTCACCGGCGAGGCCGCCCCGCTGCTGCTGTCGACGGGCCCCGGCGCGCTGACCTCGCTCGCGGCCCTCCAGGAGGCGGCCGCGGCCTCCGCACCCGTGCTGGCGATCAGCAGCCAGATCCCGACGGCGGGCCTCGGCGGCGGCCGCCACGGCTACCTCCACGAACTCCCCGACCAGGCGGCCTCGTTCCGGGGCGTGGTCAAGTCCGTCCACACCGTCCGCGCCCAGTCCCAGATCCCCTCCGCCGTCGCGGCGGCCTGGAAGTCGGCGCTGACCGCCCCGCACGGCCCGGTGTGGGTGGAGATCCCGCAGGACGTGCTGCTCGCGGAGACGTCCCTGCCGGTGGTGACGGCGCCGGACGCGACCCCGGAGGACCTGGTCCCGCGCCTCGAACTGACCGCGGTGGCCGCGCACCTGCTCTCCGGTGCGGCCCGCCCGGCGATCATCGCGGGCGGGGGAGTCGTACGGTCGGACGCGTCCGGGAAGCTGCGGGCGCTGGCCGAGAAGCTCGACGCGCCGGTGGTCACCACCTTCGGCGGCAAGGGCGCCTTCCCCTGGGAGCACCCGCTGTCCCTCCGGTCCTGGCTGGAGGACCGCCACACGACCGACTTCCTGGAGGACGCGGACGTCCTGCTGGTGGTCGGCTCGGGGCTGGGCGAACTCTCCTCGAACTACCACACGTTCAGGCCCCGCGGCCGGGTGATCCAGATCGAGGCCGACCTCGGCAAGCTGGAGGCCAACCACCCGGCGCTCGGCATCCACGCGGACGCCCGCCTCGCCCTCCAGGCGCTGCTGGAGACGGTGGAGGAGCGGACGGACGCCTCGGCGCCGGAGCGGGTACGGGAGGTCCTCGCGAAGGTGGCGGCCCGCATCGCCGGCCAGGAACTGACCCTGGAACAGGACGTGCTGGCGTCGGTCCGCCGCGCCCTGCCGTCCGCCTCTCCGTCCTTCTGGGACATGACGATCCTGGCGTACTGGGCCTGGTCGGCGTTCGACCCCCGGGGCACGAACACCATGCACTCGGCCCAGGGCGCCGGCGGCCTCGGCTACGGCTTCCCCGCGGCCCTGGGCGCGGCCGCGGCCGACCCGACGCGGCCGGTGCTGGCGGTGTCCGGCGACGGCGGCGCCCTGTACTCCGTCGCCGAACTGGCCACGGCCCGCCAGTACGACCTCCCGGTCACCTGGCTGATCGTCGACGACGGCGGCTACGGCATCCTCCGCGAGTACATGACGGACGCGTTCGGCCAGGCGACGGCGACGGAGCTGACGCGTCCCGACTACGTGGCCCTCGCGGAGTCCTTCGGCGTCCCCGCCGTCCGTACGACCCCCGAGACCCTGGAGGAGGACCTGGCCAAGTCCCTGTCCACCCCGGGCCCCTCGGTGGTCGTCCTCCCTGCGGTACTCCGCACGTTCGCGCCTACGCACCTGGGCTGACGCGGGCCTCCTTCAGAGCCTCGATGAACGGCGCGAAGGCGGCGGCCGGGACGGTGAGCATGGCCCTGGCCGGGGCTTTCGAGTCCCGGATGGCTATGTGGGTGCGGAGGTCGGCGACTTCGACGCAGGCGTTGCCTTCGCCACCGCCGGAGAAGGACGACTTGCGCCATATGAAGGGGGCGGTCATGGTGCGCCTCACAGCTCTTTGGCCAGCTTGTGGATGAAGTCACGAGAACGTTCGGGCTCGAGTGACACTGCTTCTACCCTACGGAAAAGCGTACGAAAGCGGCCGAGTTGGGCCTCGGCGTCGATGAAGAGCGTGCCGTACGGGCCGTCGCGCACCACGGTGTCCAGTCGGGAGACGGGACCACCGGCGTACACCATGGCGCTACCGGCACCGGCGAAGGCGTCCAGCTCGAAGGGGATGACCCGCACGGTGACGTGAGCGGCGTCGGACAGTTCCAGGATGCGGGCGAGCTGGGCCCGGGCCGCGGCACGCTGTCCCACCCTGATGCGCAGGGCCGCTTCGTGGATCACGGTCTCGTACGGGATCGGGTCGGGACGCTCGATGATGACCCTCCGCCTCATACGGTGATCCACCCAGCGTTCGAGCTCGCCGCTCGGGAAGTCCGGGTTCACGTACGAGAAGAGGGCGCGCGCGTACTCCTCGGTCTGAAGAAGGCCGGGCACGTGCAGGAAGTCCACGTCCCACCGATAGCTCGCGTGATGTTCCAACTCGGAGAGGTCCAGGAACGAGTTCGGCAGCGAACCCCGGTACTCCTCCCACCAGCCGCTCGTGCGGTCGTTGGCCATGGCCACCAGTGCGTCGATCAACTCGGTGTCCGTGCAGGCGTAGTGCGCCGCGAGCCGTCGAACGCGCTCTTCGCTCACGCCCGCCGTTCCGAACTCGATCTGACTCACCTGCGCCGAGTCCGTCCCGAGCAGCCTAGCGGCCTCGCGTCCCTTGAGTCCTGAGGCCTCACGCAGTTTCCGCAGCTCTGCACCGAGTCGCGCCTGGCGTGCGGTGGCCTCTTTCCTGCGCGCCATGTCTTCCTCCCGCGACCAAATCCGCTGAGGCGCAGCCTCGTTCAGGGGGAGATTATGGCAACGACTTGCATGGTCCCAAATTGTGGCCCTACCGTCGGTGACGCATCGCACACGCAACGGAACCGCACCGGAGTTGATGACGCATGTCCGAGACCTGGGACTACACCCTCTACATCCCCAACGACCTCAGAGCGGTGACCGTCTGCCGCCGCACCCTGCGCCTGATCCTCACGCTGCACGGCCTGATCGGTCTGGTCGACACCGCCGAACTCCTCGCGACGGAGCTGATCTCCAACGCCGTACGCCACACCAAGGGGCCGGCCGCGCTGAGGGTCCGCCGCGGCACGCGGGGCGTGGTCTGGATCGGGGCGTGGGACACCGACCCCGTTCCGCCGGACCCGCCACGGCCGCTGGACCAGGTCGTGCACCGGGAGGACGGAAGGGGGCTGGGACTGGTGAGCACCTGTGCCGACTTCTGGGGATGGCAGCCGTCGGCCAGGTTCGGGGACCGGGGGAAGTACGTGTGGTGTGAGCTGAGGGCCGCCTGACGCCGTCAGTGAGGTCGGCGGGAGTTGAGGCGGGCGGCCTGGCGGGTCAGGTGGTCGCGTTCGGCGAGGTTGGGAGCCTTCTGGGCCGCCTCGGCGTAGAGCCGGGCCGCCGTCGTCAGGTCGCCGTCGCGTTCGTGGAGGTACGCGGCCACCGCGGTGTGGCGGGGCAGTGAGGCGTCCAGGCCCGCGAGCGCGGCGAGGCCGGCGCGGGGTCCGTCCGCCTCGCCGACGGCGACCGCGCGGTTGAGGCGGACGACCGGGCTGTCGGTCAACTCGGTGAGTTCGTCGTACCACTCGACGATCTGCACCCAGTCGGTCTCCTCGGCGGTGGGCGCGTCGGCGTGGAGGGCCGCGACGGCGGCCTGGGCCTGGAACTCGCCCAGCCGGTCACGGGCGAGGGCCGCCTGGAGGATCCCGACGCCCTCGGCGATCGAGGCGGTGTCCCACCGGCCGCGGTCCTGCTCGGCGAGCGGGACGAGGCTTCCGTCGGGCGCGGTGCGGGCGGCGCGCCGGGCGTGGTGGAGCAGCATGAGGGCGAGCAGCCCGGCCACCTCGGGGTGGTCGACCCGCGCCGCGAGCTGCCGGGTGAGCCGGACGGCCTCGGCGGCGAGGTCGATGTCGCCGGAGTAGCCCTCGTTGAAGACCAGGTAGAGGACGCGCAGCACGGTGGCGACGTCGCCGGGCTGGTCGAAGCGCACGCCGGAGACGGTGCGCTTGGCCCGGCTGATGCGCTGCGCCATGGTCGCCTCGGGCACCAGGTAGGCCTGGGCGATCTGCCGGGTGGTCAGGCCGCCGACGGCACGCAGGGTGAGCGCGACCGCGGAGGCGGGCGTCAGTGACGGGTGGGCGCACAGGAAGTAGAGCTGGAGCGTGTCGTCCACCGCGGGCGCGGGCCCGGGCGCCGGCTCCTCGTCGACGACGTTCTCACGCCGGCGGCGGGCGGCGTCCGCCCGGGTCGCGTCGAGGAAGCGGCGCCAGGCCACGGTGACCAGCCAGCCCTTCGCGTCCCGCGGCGGGTCGGCCGGCCAGACGCGGACCGCCTCGACCAGGGCGTCCTGTACGGCGTCCTCGGCCGCCGCGAAGTCGGCTCCGCGGCGGACGAGGACGGCGAGCACGCCCGGGGTGAGGCTGCGCAGCAGGGCCTCGTCCATGGGCGAGGTCACTCCGTGATGGTGGGCGGCGCGGCGAGGAAGGGGCGCACCTCGAGCCACTCGTGGATCGGCTTGCCCCCCGCTCCGGGGGCGGCCGACAGTTCCCCGGCCAGCTCGACGGCGCGCTCGTAGCTGTCGACGTCGATCACCATCCAGCCGGCGATGAGGTCCTTGGTCTCGGCGAAGGGGCCGTCGGTGACCGGGGGGCGCCCCTCGCCGTCGTACCGGACCCACGCGCCCTCGGGGGCGAGCGCCTGACCGTCGACGAACTCGCCGGTCTTCTCCAGCCGGGCCGCGAAGTCGTGCATGTACTGCATGTGCGCCGAGATCTCCTCCGGCGTCCACTGGTCCATGCACACGTCGTTCACCGGAGCCGGAGCGCCGCGGTAGTGCTTCAGCAGCAGGTACTTCGCCATGGTCTTCTCCTCGATGCTGGTGCGTCCATTCTGGCCGCGTTCACCTGGGAGACGGAGCCGGTCACGGGATCTCGACATGCCCGCCCAACTTTTTTTCGGGCTCGCCGTGAGGGGTGCGGCGGAGACTAGCCGACGTCCGACGGGTCCAGGCGGTAGAGCGCCGACCGGGCCGCGGAGGAGGAGCCGGAGGAAGACGAGGAGCCGGAGGAAGACTTCGATGTCCTGCCGTAGGCGCTCTCCTTCACCGCCGTGCCGTGTTTCTTGATCCAGTCGGTCACCTCGGTGCTGAGGTGGTCGCCGCCGCCGGGGCCGCCGCCCATGCCGCCGCCGGTCTGGACGTAGTGCAGCTCGCCCTTCTGCACCAGTTCCTTCAGCCTGGCCACGGTCATCGCCCGGTCGGTGCCGGTGAAGCCCCACATGGAGATGACCGGCACCCGGCTGCTCAGCTCGATCTGGGCGGCGCTCTGGGAGTCGGACACCGCCAGCAGCCACTTCGCGCCGTCCTGGTGCTTCTTCAGGTAGGCGATCAGTTCGGTGCTCGCGCCACCGCCCATGCCGCCCCCGCCGAAGCCGCCCATGCCACCGCCGCGCCGGCCGGTGGAACCGCCCGTGCCGCCCGTGGTGTTCGGGGGCATGCCGCCCGTCTCGCCGTTTCCGCCGGGAGCCCGGCCGCTCCGGCCGCCGCCGGGCAGCTCGCCGCCTCCCGGAAGCGTGCCGCCGCCCGGCATCCCGCCCGGTCCGTTGCCGGGCACGGCGCCCGTGCCGCCGCCGGGCATGCCGCCGCCCGGCAGCTCCCCGGCGCCGCCCGCCTCCACGCCGCCGTTCCCCCGGCCGCCCGGGAAGCCGCCCGGTCCGCCTCCGAAGCCGCTGCCCGTGGACGGGCCCGCCGTGGGGTTCGTGCCGCCCATGCCGCCGCCGGAACCCGAGGGCACCGACCAGGCGTACGCCGCCGGTCCCGCCACCGCGGCGATCACCGCCGCCGCCGCGGAAGCCGCCAGCAGCCGTCCCCGGTCGCCGGAGCGGAAGAGGAACAGGCCCGCGATCGCCGCCGCCATGACCACGCCGACGCAGGGCCACAGCCAGGCGTGCCAGCCGGACGCCCGGCGCAGCAGCACGATCGCCCAGGCCCCGGTCACCGCGAGGGCCACCGGCAGGACCCACGCCCAGCGCCGGTCCGTGCGCAGCGCCCGCCACAGCAGCACCCCGCCGCCACCGCACAGCGCCGCGATGCCCGGTGCGAGGGCCGTCGTGTAGTAGGGGTGCATCGTGCCCTCGGCCATGCTGAACGTCAGGTAGTGCAGGGCCGTCCAGCCGCCCCACATCACCAGCGCGGCGCGCGTGAGGTCGGTGCGCGGAGCCCGGCCGCACCGCACCAGACCGCCGACGCAGGCGATCGCGGCGAACGGGATCAGCCAGGAGATCTGGCCGCCGAGGACGTCGTTGAACATCCGGCCGATCCCCGCGGAACCGGAGAAGCCTCCGCCTCCGCCACCGCCCATGTTGCCCTCGCCGCCGAGGACCCGGCCGAGGCCGTTGTAGCCCGTGATCAGGTTCCAGGCGGTGCCGTCCGTCGAGCCGCCGACGTACGGGCGCTCGGCGACGGGGACCAGGGAGACCGCCGCCGCCCACCAGAAACCGGCGACGGCCAGCACCACCGCCGACAGGGCCAGGTTGACCACGCGCCGCAGGAGCGGCAGCCGGGTCGCGTACAGGTAGACCGCGAAGACGGCGGGCAGGGCGATCCAGCCCTGGAGCATCTTGGTGTTGAAGGCGAGCCCGAAGCAGACCGCCGAGCCGAGCAGGGGCAGCAGCCGGCCGTTCCCCACCGCGCGCAGGGCCAGCGCGGCGCCGCCGGTCATCAGCAGGACCAGCAGCGTGTCGGGGTTGTTGTCACGGTCGATGGCGACCGTGATCGGGGTCAGGGCGAGGACCAGCGCGGCGATCGCCGCCGCCGTGTGCCCCCACACCCGCCGCACGGACGAGTGCAGGATCCGGATCGTCGCCAGCGCGGCCACGATCACCGGCGCCATCATCTGCCAGGTGCCGAAGCCGAGGAGACGGCACGACAGGCCCATGACCATGAGGGCGAGGGGCGGTTTGTCGACGGTGAGGAAGTTGCCCGCGTCCAGCGAGCCGAAGAACCACGCCTTCCAGCTCTGCGTACCGCTCAGGACGGCCGCGCTGTAGAAGCTGTTGAGGCCGGAACCGGACAGGTTCCACGCGTAGAGCAGCGCCGCCAGCAGCATGATGGCGAGCAGCACGGGGAGCGACCAGCGGGGCGCCCGCTCCGGCGGTGCGGGCGGACCGGGAGACGCGGTCGTCGTGCGGGGGAGGGGATCGGTGGCAGAGGTCACCGGTGCACCTTGCAGACCGGCCATGGGTGCGCGCTGTGGCCCACCTGGGGAAGAGCTGTCAGTCCGGGCGCCGAACAGCCCGGATGCCGGACCGTTTTGCCACGAACAGGTGTGCAACCTTTGGGCCACCCCCGTGAGTCAAGGGGGGTATGAATCCCCGGACAACCAGACGCACCGGAGCGCTCGCGGCGGCTCTCGGCGCCGCGCTGCTCATACCCGCCGTGACCGCCGCCACCCCGGCCGCCGCGGCCACGCCCACCGTCAGCTGCACGTCGGCCAAGGCGGGCCTGGCCGCCAAGCTGCAGAAGGACATCACGGCCGCCCTCGCGAACCGCAAGAGCACGGTCGCCGTCGGCCTGTACGACCGCAGCACCAGCACGACCTGCACCCTGCGCGCCACCAGCTCCTACGACTCGGCCAGCACCGTCAAGGTCACCGTCCTGGCCACGCTGCTGTGGGACGCCAAGAAGCACAACCGGTACCTGACCGACACCGAGTCCTCGCTCGCCAAGGCCATGATCACCAAGTCGGACAACGACGCGACGACCAAGCTGTGGAAGCAGCTGGGCATGACGAAGATCAAGGGCTTCCTGGCCGCCGCCGGGATGACGAGGACCGTGCCCGGCGCGAACGGCTACTGGGGTCTGACCCAGGAGAACGTCACCGACGAGCAGAAGCTGCTCAAGCTCGTCACCGCCAAGAACAGCGTGCTGAGCGACAACTCCCGTGCCTACATCCTGAAGTTGATGGGCCAGGTCATCTCCTCGCAGCGCTGGGGCACGCCCGCCGGCGCGCCGTCGACCGTCTCCGTGCACGTCAAGAACGGCTGGCTGCAGCGCTCCACGCACGGCTGGCGGGTGCACAGCCTCGGCACCTTCAACGGCGCGGGCCACGACTACATGATCTCGGTCCTCACGCAGGACAACAGCACGATGGACTACGGCGTCACCACCATCCAGAACGTCGCCAAGGCGATCCACAAGGACCTGGTGCCGACGACCGCGGGCGTCGCGCGCTACACCCCGACCAGCGAGCCCCGCGAGGCGTTCGTCGCGGTACCGCCGCGGGGCTGACGAGGATCTGACGCGGGGTCGGCGTACGGCCGGCGCTTCACGAGGCGGTCTCCCGTACGACGCCCACCGGTTCTACGGTGACGGCCATGCGCCTGAGAACCGTACTCGCCACCCTCACCGCCGGCCTGGCGGCGGCCACCTGCCTGACCGCCGCCGGGCCCGCTAGCGCCAACCCGCCCGTCGACCACGCCTGTTCGCCCGGCGTGTCGCTCGACCGCTTCTCCGACGTGCTCGACAAGACGTCGTACGACGGCACGTTCGTCGGCAACTTCTCCGCCCTCGCCGTGGACCGGGACGGCTCGATCGCCGCGCTGGAGGACCGCTCGTCCCTCTTCGACCTGGACCCGAGGACCCTCCGGCCGAGGGCGGCCGTCCACCTCGCCGACGAGAACGGCGCCGACCTCGACTCCGAGGGCCTCGTCGTCGACCGCGACGGCACCCGGCTCATCAGCTCCGAGACCGAGCCGTCCGTACGGCGCTACTCCCGCGACGGCAGGATCCTCGACCGGCTCCCGGTGCCCTCCTCGCTGCTCGTCGCCCCGGCCGGCCGCGCCACCGCCAACCAGACCTTCGAGGGCCTGACCCTGCTGCCCGGCGGCCACACCCTGCTGGCCTCCATGGAGTACGCGATCTCCGGCGACTCCGCCGGCATCGTCCGCTTCCAGACCTGGGAGCGCCACCGGGGCCGCTTCGATCTCGCCGCGCAGTACGCCTACCGGACCGACGCCGGGCTCGGCGTGCCCGAGGTCCAGGCCACGCCCGACGGCCGCCTCCTGGTCCTGGAGCGCGGCTTCACCCCCGGCGTCGGCAACACCGTCCGCCTCTACCTGGCCGACCTCCGGCACGCGACGGACACCAGCGGCATCGAGAACCTGACCGGCCGGCCGGGCGTGCGCCTGATCGGGAAGACCCTCCTGGCCGACATCGCGACCTGCCCCTCCCTCGGCGCCACGGCCAGGCAGCCCCAGCCGAACCCGCTGCTGGACAACATCGAGGGCATGACCGTCACCGGCCGTGACCGCACGGGCCGCCTGAAGGTCCTCCTGGTCAGCGACGACAACCAGAACCCGGCCCAGACCACCCGCTTCTACTACCTCCGCGTACGAACCCCCTGAGACGGGCCGTCCGGCGGGCCACCCCCGTGACGCGTCCCTCATTCGTGACAGCGGGATGAAATCGGCGTCCGTGCGCGTTGGTGACTTGCGGTAGATCAGGACGAACTGGAGGCACCCGCGTGGGACCGCAACGGGGATGGGCACGACGGCTGGCGGGCTACGCCTGGCGGTATCCGAAGGACGTCGTCCTGGCCCTGGCGTCGTCGCTGGCCGGCATGGCCGTCACGGCCGTCGTGCCCCTGATCACCAAGGTGATCATCGATGACGTGGTCGGCGCCCACACCCGGACCATGGCCCCCTGGGCCGGCGCCCTGATCGGCGCGGCCCTGCTGGTCTACGCCGCCACCTACGTCCGCCGTTTCTACGGCGGCCGGCTCGCCCTCGACGTGCAGTACGACCTGCGGACCGAGATGTACGGCACGATCACCCGCCTCGACGGCCGCCGCCAGGACGAGCTGTCGACGGGACAGGTCGTCGGCCGGGCCACCAGCGACCTCCAGCTGATCCAGGGTCTGCTCTTCATGCTTCCCATGACCCTCGGGAACGTCCTGCTCTTCCTGGTCTCCCTGGTGATCATGGCGTGGCTGTCGCTGCCGCTGACCCTGGTCGCCCTGGCCGTGGCCCCGGCCCTCTACTGGATCGCCAAGCGCAGCCGAGGCAAGCTCCACCCGGCCACCTGGTACGCCCAGGCGCAGGCCGCCGCCGTCGCGGGCGTGGTCGACGGCGCCGTGAGCGGCGTCCGTGTGGTCAAGGGCTTCGGGCAGGAGGCCCAGGAGACCGGCAAGCTGCGCGAGGTCGGCCGGCGGCTGTTCGCGGGGCGGCTGCGCACCATACGGCTGAACAGCAGGTACACCCCCGCACTCCAGGCCGTCCCGGCGCTCGGCCAGGTAGCCATGCTGGCCCTGGGCGGCTGGCTCGCCGTGCGCGGCCACATCACCCTCGGCACCTTCGTCGCCTTCTCCACCTACCTGGCCCAACTGGTCGGCCCGGTCCGCATGCTCGCGATGGTCCTCACCGTCGGCCAGCAGGCCCGCGCGGGCACCGAGCGCGTGCTGGAACTGATCGACACCGAGCCGACCCTGACGGGCGGCAACAAGGAACTGCCCGCGGACGCGCCGGCCACCGTCGAGTTCGACGACGTGTCCTTCGGCTACGACACCGGCCCGAAGGTCCTCGACGGGCTCAGCTTCGAGATAGCCCAGGGTGAGACCCTCGCCGTGGTCGGCTCCTCCGGCTCCGGCAAGTCCACCCTCTCCCTGCTGCTGCCGCGGTTCTACGACGTCACGCACGGTGCCGTCCTGATCGGCGGCCACGACGTGCGCGAGCTGACCCTGGAGTCGCTCAGGGCCGCGATCGGACTGGTGCCGGAGGACTCGTTCCTCTTCTCGGACACGGTCCGCGCCAACATCGCCTACGGCCGCCCGGACGCCTCCGAGGAGGAGATCGAGGCCGCCGCCCGCGCCGCCCAGGCGGACCGTTTCATCCGGGACCTGCCCGAGGGCTACGACACCACGGTCGGTGAGCAGGGCCTGACCCTCTCCGGCGGCCAGCGTCAGCGCGTCGCGCTCGCCCGGGCCCTGCTCACCGACCCCCGGCTGCTGGTCCTGGACGACGCCACCTCCGCCGTGGACGCGCGCGTCGAGCACGAGATCCACGAGGCGCTGAAGCAGGTCATGGAGGGCCGTACGACCCTGCTGATCGCCCACCGCCGCTCCACCCTGAACCTCGCCGACCGCATCGCCGTCCTCGACGGCGGCCGGCTCGCCGACGTCGGCACCCACGAGGAACTCCAGCAGCGCTCCGCCCTCTACCGCCGGCTGCTGACCGACCCGGACGAACTGGGCGGGGTCTCCCCGGGCCACGCGCTGCCGGCCGAGCCGCAGGAGGACAACTCCGTCCGCGAGGAGCTGGACGCCGAGTTCGACGCCGAGCGGGGCGTGACCCCCAGGCTGTGGACGGGCGACCGCGAGCCCAAGGACCAGGCGCTCTCCGGCACCCCCGCCACCCCCCAGCTCCTCGCCCAGGTGGAGGCGCTGCCCCCGGCCACCGACACCCCGGACGTCGACGAGGGCCGGGCGGTCCTGCCGGAGGACTCCTACGGCCTGCGCCGCCTCCTGCACGGCTTCGGGCTGCCCCTGCTCGTGAGCCTGCTGCTGGTCGCCGTGGACGCGGGCGCGGGCCTGCTGCTGCCGGTGCTGATCCGGCACGGCATCGACGCGGGCGTGACGAAGCTGGCCCTCGGCGCCGTGTGGTCGGCCTCCCTGATCGCCCTGCTGCTCGTGCTGGTGCAGTGGGTCGCGCAGATCGGCGAGACCCGGATGACCGGGCGTACCGGCGAGCGGGTCCTCTACACGCTGCGGCTGAAGATCTTCGCGCAGCTCCAGCGGCTCGGCCTCGACTACTACGAGCGCGAACTGACCGGCCGGATCATGACGAGGATGACGACGGACGTCGACGCCCTCTCCACGTTCCTGCAGACCGGTCTGGTCACCGCGTTCGTCTCGGTCGTCACCTTCTTCGGCATCATGGTCGCCCTGCTGGTGATCGACGTGCAGCTGGCGCTGGTCGTCTTCGCCACGCTGCCCCCGCTGGTCGTGGCCACCTTCTTCTTCCGCCGGGCGAGCGTGAAGGCGTACGAGCTGGCCCGCGAGCGGGTGTCGGTGGTCAACGCCGATCTCCAGGAGTCCGTGTCCGGCCTGCGGATCGTGCAGGCCTTCCGGCGGGAGCGGGACGGCGGGCGGCGGTTCGCCGAGCGCAGCGACAGCTACCGGCAGGCACGGATCCGCGGCCAGCGGCTGATATCGGTCTACTTCCCCTTCGTCCAGCTGCTGTCCTCGGTGGCCGCGGCCGCCGTGCTGATGGCGGGCGCGAGCCGGGTGCAGGCGGCCACCCTCACCACGGGCGCGCTGGTCGCGTACCTGCTCTACATCGACCTGTTCTTCGCCCCCGTCCAGCAGCTCTCCCAGGTCTTCGACGGCTACCAGCAGGCCACGGTCTCGCTGGGCCGCATCCAGGAGCTGCTGCGCGAGCCGACGTCCACCAGGTCCGCGGACGAGCCGCTCCAGGTGCCGTCGCTCCGGGGCGAGGTCGCCTTCGAGGACGTGCACTTCGCGTACGGCACCGACAACGAGGCGCTGACCGGCATCGACCTGCGGATCCCGGCGGGCCAGACGGTGGCCTTCGTCGGCGAGACGGGGGCCGGCAAGTCGACCCTGGTCAAGCTGGTGGCGCGGTTCTACGACGCCACGGGCGGCCGGGTCACGGTCGACGGGACCGATCTGCGCGCGCTGGACCTCACCTCGTACCGGCACCGCCTCGGGGTGGTCCCGCAGGAGGCCTATCTCTTCCCCGGCACCGTCCGTGACGCCATCGCCTACGGCCGTCCCGACGCCACCGACGCCGAGGTGGAGGCGGCGGCGCGGGCGGTCGGCGCCCACGAGATGATCGCCACCCTCGACGGCGGCTATCTGCACGAGGTCGCCGAGCGGGGCCGCAACCTCTCGGCGGGCCAGCGCCAGCTGATCGCCCTGGCCCGCGCCGAGCTCGTCGACCCGGACATCCTGCTCCTCGACGAGGCCACGGCCGCGCTCGACCTGGCCACGGAGGCCCAGGTCAACCAGGCCACCGACCGGCTGGCGGGGCGCCGTACCACCCTGGTGGTCGCCCACCGCCTGACCACGGCCGCACGTGCGGACCGGGTGGTCGTGATGGACCGCGGCCGGGTCGCCGAGGACGGCACCCACGAGGAGCTGCTGGCCCGCGGCGGCCGGTACGCCGAGCTGTGGCGGACCTTCGTCGGGCAGTCCGAACCGGAGGAGCCGGTCGGCGTGTCCAGCTGACGCCCCGTTGACGGTCGTGCAACCATCCGACACATGTCCTGCGTCCGTACACCTGTACGGCTCATGGCTGCGCAACGGGGAGGACAGCTAGTGGAGAGTGGTGCGATACGCCGGCGCCTCGCGCTCGGCACGGCCGTGCTGGCCGCGTCCGGGGTGCTCGCCCTCGCGGCATCCGGTACCGCACAGGCCGCTTCGGCCGGCAGCTGCGCCGGGCACGAGGTGGTGGCCCTGCCGTTCGGCGACGGTGTCACGCACGTGTACCGGCGCGACGGCTACGTCTGCGCCGTCACCGTCGCCCGCCGTTCCGGCGCCGCCCGCACGATGTCGGTCAGCGTGCAGGCCCGCGGCAGCCGCCCGGTCGTCGACAGCGGCCGCTACAGACAGCTCGCCGGCCCGGTGACCGTCCACGCCGGCCACCGCTGCGTCTGGATCAGGGGCTCGGTCGGCGGCGACACGGTCAGCTCGGGCTGGATCCTGTGCTGACGCCGCGCCGCTGACCCCCTGGGGCCCACGTGCCTCACAGCCGCCGGGCGCACCCGACCGGCTGCCGTCCGCCCAACTGGACGTAGAGCGCCGCCGATGCCGGGCAGTCCGCGCGAACGGCGACGGCACTCGTGATCCGGTACTGCGGCTTGTGGCGGCCCGAGCCGTCGCAGGCGGTCTCGCGGACCTGGCCCGCGCCGGAGGTGTAGACGCAGTCCCCGGGGATGGTGCGCGGGCCCCCGCCGGCGCCCGGGTCGCCGGGGTGCGGGGGCTCCAGGTTGCGCATGCAGGCGTACCCCTGGGGGATCGCGCCGACGCCGCCGGCCGCCCGCTGGGCGCTGATGTGCAGCACGAAGTCGGTGGTCGCCGGGCAGAGCGGGCCGTCGGCGGACGCGCCGTCGTAGCGGGCGACGACCCTGGCCGCCGCGCGCTCGCTCGCGCACGGCACCTCGGTGAAGTTCGTGGTGCCGAAGGAGCTGCACTCGCCGACCCCGAGGAACTCGGCGCCGTAGCCGCTCGTCGCGACCGGTGTGGGACGGGCGCTGCCCACCGGGGCGTCCGCCGGACCCTGGCAGCCCGTCAGCAGGGCGGCCAGCAGCAGGCACGCGGCACCCGCGGCACCCTTCCCACCCATGGCATCCCCCCTGACACCCCCGACCAGCGTGGCCCGTGGCAGCAGCGCCACGCCAGTCGTGCGGGAGGCTTTCCGCCCGTCGAGGGTGTTACGCCCGGTGTGTGACGTACGTCTAGTACGTCAGCCCGTACCCGATCGGGTACAGCACCTGCGTGGGATCGTCGGCCCGCTGCACCGGCACCGGCAGCTTCCCGCGCGGCGCCACCCGCCCGGCGATCACCCGTGCGGCGGCCCGGAGTTCGACGTCGGTCCAGCAGTAGGTCGCCAGGCAGCCCTTCACCGAGGGGAACTGGGCCACGTCGTAGGGGTTGCGGACGGCGACCGTCACCACCGGCCTGCCCGTCGCCAGCAGACGCTCCACCAGCGTCCGTTGGGAGCTGCCCGCCGTCACGTTGTACGTGCCCACGACCACCGCGTCCGCGTCCCGGGCCGCCGTGACCGCCTGGTCGACGACGGCCGCGGAGGGCGCGGTGCCGGTCGACATGGCCGTGGCGGTGAAGCCCAGTTCGGTGAGGGCGGCGGCCAGTACGCCGGTGGGCGGGCCGGTGGTGCCGGACGGGGAGGCCGGGTCGGCGCCGACCACCAGGACCCTGCGTTCCGTGCGGCGGTCGAAGGGCAGGATGCCGTCCTCGTTGACCAGCAGGGTGGTGGTGCGCTCGGCGATCCGGTCGGCGGTGGCCAGGTGCGACTTCGTGCCCACGGTGCGGTCGACGCCCGCCCGGCTGACGTAGGGACCGCCGAAGAGACCGAGCCGGTTCTTCAGGCGGAGGATGCGCAGGATCGATTCATCGAGGCGCGCCTCGGTCAGTTCGCCGTCCTGGACGGCCTTCAGGACCGCGTTCCAGGCCTTGTCGATGGAGGGCGGGTTGAGCAGCTGGTCGACGCCGGCCTTCAGCGCGAGCACCGGCACCCGCTCGTCGCCGTACTTCGTGCGGACGCCCTCCATGCCCAGGGAGTCGGTGATCACGACCCCGTCGTAGCCGAGTTCGCCGCGCAGGATGCCGGTGAGGATCGGGTGCGAGAGCGTGGCCGGGTCGCCGGAGTCGTCCAGCGCCGGGAACTGGATGTGCGCGGTCATGATCGAGTCGATGCCCGCCGCGATCGCCGCCCGGAACGGCACCGCGTCCAGCTTCTCCCACAGGTCCCGGCTGTGCGTGATGACGGGGAAGCCGTAGTGGCTGTCGACGGCGGTGTCGCCGTGGCCCGGGAAGTGCTTGGCGGTCGCCGCGACCCGGGACGCCTGATAGCCCTTCACCTCGGCGGCCACCAGGGCGGCGACCGCTTCCGGGTCGGCGCCGAAGGAGCGCACGCCGATGACGGGGTTGGCCGGGTTGACGTTGACGTCCGCGTCGGGGGAGTAGTCCTGGTTGACGCCGATCGCGCGCAGTTCGGCGCCGGAGACCCGGCCGAGCGTGTGGGCGTCCGAACGGGAGCCGCCGGCGCCGATGGCCATGGCCCCCGGGAACAGGGTGGCCGGCTTGCCCACCCGGCACACCGCGCCGTGCTCCTGGTCGGTGGCGATGAGCATCGGCAGACCGCGCGGCTGGTCGAGGGAGGCCCGCTGGATGCCGTTGGACAGGTCCGCGATCTGGTGCGGGTCGCGGGTGTTGTGGGCCCAGGTGAAGTAGATGATCCCGCCGACCCGGTACCTGGCGATCAGCTCGGCGGCGGTGCGGACCCCGAGCTCGTTCAGGTTGGCGTCGATGTCGGCCTGGTCGGGGGCGGTGGCGGAGGCGCCGTAGACCCGCATCACGAACAGCTGGCCGACCTTCTCCTCCAGCGTCATGCGGGAGATCAGGGCGCGCAGCCCCCGGTCGTCGAGGGGGGTGGCGGCGCGGGCGGTCGTCGGTACGGTCAGCGCGGCGGTGAGGCCGGCGGTCGCGGCGAGGACGGCGCGTCTGGAGGGCCGTCCGGTGTTCCGTTCCGTGCTTCTCGTGCTGGTGTCGCTTCCCGTGCTGGTGTCGTGCACGTGCGCTCCTTCCAGAGGAGAACCGCTGAAGGAAACTTCCGAGGAATCAGCAATATCCGGGAAGTTTCTTTCCGTCAAGGGAATGCACAGTAACCAGCGAGGGGCCGCCATCGGCGCATTGAGGGGGGCGCGCCGATGGCGGCGGGGCTGTCGGCCGGGTGCGGCGGAGAGGGTGCGTCGGCGCTCGCCGCCAGGCATGAAGGCCGACACCGCACCAGGGGACTCCTCCGGCAGCCGGTCCTTGGACGGGCGCCGGGCGGGGACGGTTCCCACGGCGCGACGTCACGTCCTTCGCGGTGGCCGGTAGAGGCGGGATGCGGGCCCGTGCCGGGCCGGGCTAAGCCGCCTCGCCCAGCAGCCGTACGAGGTGGTCGTGCCCCGCGCCCAGCAGTCCGGGCAGCGGGGCGGCCTGTTCGTACCAGCGCTTCTCGTACTCCCAGCACAGCCAGCCGTCCCAGCCGTGCCGGCTCAGGACGTCCACGCACTCGGTGAGCGGCAGCACGCCCGCGCCCAGCGCCAGAGGGGTGGTGTCCTCGGCCGAGGCGATGTCCTTGACCTGGACGTATCCCAGGTGCGGGGAGAGGGTCGCGTAGGTGTCCGACGGCTGTTCGCCGCCCATCCAGGTCTGCATCACGTCCCACAGCGCGCCCACCTGCCGGTGGCCGACCGGGCCGAGGACGCGGATCACGTCGGCGCCGGTGCGGTGCGAGTCATGGGTCTCCAGCAGGATCCGGACGCCGAGGGCGGAGGCGTCCTCGGCGGCGGTGCCGAGCCGCCGGGCCGCGATCGCGTCGGACTCCCCGGCCGGGCGGCCGAGGTCGGCGCCGGGGAAGACCCGGACGAACGGTGCGCCCAGGTCGTGGGCGAGGTGGAGGAGGTCCCGGATCTCCGTCAGCACGGGCTCGTCGTCACCGGGGGCGGCGACACGCGCGTACCCGGCGAGGCCCAGCACCTCGACCCCGGCGCCCTTGAACAGGGCCGCGGTCTCGGTGCGTTCGGCGGAGGAGAGACCGGTGTGCACCGGCTCCTCCGGGTGGGCGCGCAGTTCGACGCCGTGGTAGCCGTGTGCGGTCGCGAGCGCCAGGACCTCCGGGACGGGCAGGCCGGGGACGCCGAGAGTGGAGTACGCCAGCTTCATGGTCACGGACCCTACTCGTCATTCGCCCGATTCGTGGAGATCCAGTCGCCAGTCCTGGCCGACCAGGTCCTTGCCGAAGGAGCGATGCGGCTTCTCGGCGACGAGGACGAAGCCGTGCCGCTGGTAGAGGCGGCGGGCGCTGCCCAGCACGTCGTTGGTCCACAGCACCAGGTCGCGGTAGCCGACCCCGCGCGCGAAGTCGACGACGGCCCGCACCAGCCGGTCGCCGACGCCCCGGCCGCGCGCCCCGGGCTCGACGAGCAGCAGCCGCAGCCGCGCGGTGCCGGGCGCGTCGTCCCGCACGCACATCACACAGCCCACGGCCAGTCCGCCCGCCTCGGCGATCCACCCCCGTTCCAGATGCGGGTCGTGGTCCTCCGCGAAGTCGGCGACGATCCGGGCCACCAGCCCCTCGTAGTCGGTGTTCCAGCCGTACTCGGCCGCGTACAGCGCGGCGTTGCGCTGCACGATCCAGCCGAGGTCACCGGCCCGGGGCTCGCGCAGCACCACCTCGTCGGTCTGCTGCCGCTCGTCCCCCAGGACGTCCCGGATGGTCCGCATGGCCTCCGCCAGCCGGGGCCGGTCCGCCGGGGCCACGGTGTCCAGCAGCGCGCCGACCGTCTCGCGGGCCCGCTCGTCCAGCAGCCCGGCGGTCTCGTGCCCGCTCGGGGTGAGCCGGATCCGCCGCCGGCGCGGATCGGTCTCGGACGGCCCGCGCTCGATCAGGGCGGCGTCCTCGAACCTGTTCAGGATCCGGCTCAGATACCCGGCGTCCAGACCGAGCCGGGCGCGCAGATCGGCCGCGTCCAGGTGCGGGGCGTGCGCGAGTTCGTACAGCACCCGGGACTCGGTGAGCGTGTACGGCGCGTACAGGTGGCGGCCGTAGTCGAGGGCGCCGATGACACCCGTGTAGAAGCGGTTGAAGGCCCGAACGTCCTGGACGGTCATGATCGCCCCCGGATATTTGACTCAGTCAGAGATCCAGCCCTCCGAGGCTAATCCCGCCACCGGCACCTTCACAAGAAGCAGTCCCACGACCGACCCGGGGGCGCAGGGAACCGCGCGACCGGCCACGGCGCGCCCGCACGCGAAAACTCACTCCTGGGGCGCTCCGGCGGAGCCGCGCGGCACTCCGGAGGAGCCCCGCACCATCAGTTCCCCCCGTACCGACGCGATCCCCCCGGGCGGCGGCTCCTCGCGGCCCATGGCGATGCGGCCGGCCCGGGCGCCCGCCTCCGTCAGCGGCAGGCGCACCGTCGTGAGGGAGGGCACCGCGTCGACGCTGAACGGGAGGTCGTCGAAGCCGGCCACCGAGACGTCGTCCGGGATCCGCAGCCCGGAATCCCGCAGCGCCGCGCACGCCCCGACCGCGACGGAGTCGTTCGCGGCGACGATCGCCGTCAGGGAGGGATCGCGGCGCAGCAGCTCCAGCGTGGCCTCGTAGCCGGACCGGCGGTCGTAGCGGCCGTGCACCGTCCAGCGCGGGTCCTCCGTGATGCCGGCCCCCGCCAGCGCCGCCCGGTGGCCCTCCAGCCGGTGGCGGGTCGTCGTCCGTTCCTCGGGTCCGGCGATGTAGCCGAGGCGGCGGTGGCCGAGGCCGATGAGATGGTCCGTCAGGGCACGGGCGCCGCCCCGGTTGTCGAAGGTGAGCGCGACGGCCTCGGTGTCCGCCACCGGCGGCCGCCCGCACAGCACCACCCGGGTCCCGGCCTCCGTCAGCTTCCGCAGCTTCGCCGCGACCGCCGCCGCGTGCGGCGCCTCCTCCACGGCCCCGCCGGTCAGCACCACGGCCGCGGCCCGCTGCCGCTGGAGAAGGGTGAGGTAGGTCAGCTCGCGCTCCGGGGACCCGCCCGTGTTGCAGACGACCGCGAGGCGTTCGCCGCCCGCCCGGCCGCCCGGCCCGCCGATCTCGGCCTGGATCGCGCTCGCCATGATCCCGAAGAAGGGGTCGGCGATGTCGTTGACGAGGATGCCGACCAGGTCGGAGGTGGCCGCCGCGAGGGAGCTGGCGGGCCCGTTGAGGACGTAGTCCAGCTCGTCCACCGCCCGCAGCACCCGCTCGCGTGTGGACGCGGCCACCGGGTAGTTGCCGTTCAGCACGCGCGACACCGTCGCGGGGGAGACCTGGGCGCGGGCCGCCACGTCCGCCAGGGTCACCGTCATGTCGTCGTCCTCCGGTCGCGCATTTGTCGTACGCCCTGGTAGACAGCCAGGCCTCGGTCCCGGTTCCGGGAAACCGTGGAGCAGACCTTAAAGCCATGGCCCCCGGTTGTTCGCCCCCTCGAACAACTCGAAGGGGACACGGTCTTGTACGGATCGGTGCGCGGGGCTAGCTTCCTCCTGGATAGAAAGCGCTTGCCGTGTTGCGCTTGCCGTACCGACGCTGCTGTTGGACAGGGCGCGCGGCGCCCACGAAGGGGACTGACGTGACACGCAAGACGGTCCGTATCGCCATGAACGGCGTCACCGGGCGCATGGGCTACCGCCAGCACCTCGTACGGTCGATCCTCGCCCTGCGCGACCAGGGCGGCCTCGACCTCGGCGACGGCACCGTGCTCTGGCCCGAGCCGGTGCTGCTCGGCCGCCGCGAGCACGCCCTGCGGGAGATCGCCGGGCGGCACGGCCTGGAACACGTCTCCACCGACCTGGACGCGGTGCTCGCCGACCCGTCCGTCGACGTCTACTTCGACTCCCAGGTCACCGCCGCCCGCGAGAACGCCGTCAGGAGGGCGATCACCGCCGGCAAGCACGTCTACACCGAGAAGCCCACCGCCACGGGCCTCGACGGCGCCCTGGGACTCGCCCGGCTCGCGCACGGGAAGGGCGTCCGGCACGGCGTCGTCCAGGACAAGATCTTCCTGCCGGGCCTGCTGAAGCTGAAGCGGCTGATCGACGGCGGCTTCTTCGGCCGGATCCTGTCCGTGCGGGGCGAGTTCGGCTACTGGGTCTTCGAGGGCGACTGGCAGCCCGCCCAGCGCCCCTCCTGGAACTACCGCGCCGAGGACGGCGGCGGCATCGTCGTCGACATGTTCCCGCACTGGGAGTACGTGCTCCACGAGCTGTTCGGCCGGGTGACGTCCGTCCAGGCCCTCGCCACCACCCACATCCCGCAGCGCTGGGACGAGCACGGCAAGCCCTACGACGCCACCGCCGACGACGCCGCCTACGGCGTCTTCGAACTCGAGGGCGGCGCCGTCGCCCAGATCAACTCCTCCTGGGCGGTCCGGGTCAACCGCGACGAGCTGGTCGAGTTCCAGGTCGACGGCACGGAGGGCTCGGCGGTGGCGGGCCTGCGCGGGTGCCGCGCCCAGCACCGCGGTGCCACCCCCAAGCCCGTCTGGAACCCGGACCTCCCCGCCACCGAGGTCTTCCGCGACCAGTGGCAGGAGGTGCCCGACAACGGCGAGTTCGACAACGGCTTCAAGGCCCAGTGGGAGCTGTTCCTCCGGCACGTCTACGCCGACGCCCCCTACCGCTGGGACCTGCTGGCCGGCGCCCGCGGCGTACAGCTCGCCGAACTGGGCCTGCGGTCCTCCGCCGAGGGCCGCCGCATCGACGTGCCGGAGATCGCGCTGTGACCCTCCGACTCCCCGGCGCCGACGGCACCCTGCGGACCTACGAGCCGCGCGCCGAGCCCCTCGCGGTGACGCCCGGCCCCGCCTTCACCTCCCGTACCGTCTTCTCGGCCACGCACGTGGTCGCCGACCCGTACGCGGACGTCTCGCCCGACTCGCCCGCCGCCGTCGACTGGGACGCCACCCTCGCCTTCCGCCGCCACCTGTGGTCCCACGGGCTCGGCGTCGCCGAGGCGATGGACACCGCCCAGCGCGGCATGGGCCTGAACTGGGCGGGCGCGGCCGAGCTGATCCGCCGCTCGGCGGCCGAGGCGCGCGCCGTCGGCGGCCGTATCGTCTGCGGGGTCGGCACCGACCAGCTCACCGGCGGCACCCTGCCCGAGATCCGCGCGGCCTACGAGGAGCAGCTCGCGGTGGCCGAGGAGGCGGGCGCGCAGGCCGTCCTGATGGCGTCCCGCGCGCTGGCCGCGGCCGCCGCGGGACCCGACGACTACCTGGAGCTCTACGGCCATCTCCTGCGCCAGGCCGCCGAGCCGGTCGTCCTGCACTGGCTGGGACCGGTGTTCGACCCGGCGCTCCGGGGCTACTGGGGCTCGGCCGACTTGGACGCGGCCACGGACGTCTTCCTCGAGGTCGTCGCCGCCCACCCGGACAAGGTCGACGGCGTCAAGATCTCGCTGCTGGACGCCGGACGCGAGATCGGCCTGCGGCGCAGGCTGCCGGGCGGGGTCCGCTGCTACACCGGCGACGACTTCGCCTACCCCGAGCTGATCGCGGGCGACGAGCGGGGCTTCAGCCACGCGCTGCTCGGCATCTTCGACCCGCTCGGCCCGCTGGCCGCCCGGGCGGTACGGCTCCTGGACACGGGGGACACGGCCGGTTTCCGTGAACTCCTCGATCCGACCGTGGAGTTGTCCCGCCACCTGTTCCAGGCGCCGACCCGCTACTACAAGACGGGGGTCGTCCTGCTCGCCTGGCTCGCGGGCCACCAGTCGCACTTCACGATGGTCGGCGGCCTCCAGTCGGCCCGCTCCCTCCCGCATCTCGCCCGCGCCTACGAACTCGCCGACGGACTCGGCCTGTTCCCCGATCCGAAGCTCGCCGAGGAACGCATGAGGACCCTGCTGTCGGTGTACGGGGTGGACCGGTGACCGGCACCGGACTCGCCCGTCTCTCCGTCAACCAGATGACGGTGCGGCAGCTGCCCCTGCCCGAACTGGCCGCCGCCTGCCGGGAGCTGGGCATCGGCAACGTGGGCCTGTGGCGCGAGCCGGTGCGGGCGTACGGCCTTCGGGAGACCGCCGGGCTGGTACGGGACGCGGGCCTCACGGTGACGACCCTGTGCCGCGGCGGCTTCCTCACGGCGACCGATCCCGGCGCGCGGGCGGCGGCCCTGGCCGACAACCGCCGCGCGGTGCACGAAGCGGCCGCGCTGGGCACGGACACCCTGGTCCTGGTCTCCGGCGGGCTCCCGCCCGGCGCCAGGGATCTGCGGGCGGCCCGGGAACGCGTCGCCGACGCGCTGGCCGAACTGGCCCCCTACGCGGAGGCGCACGGCGTCCGGCTCGCGATCGAGGCCCTGCACCCCATGTACGCGGCCGACCGCTGCGTGGTCTCCACCCTCGCCCAGGCCCTGGACCTCGCCGAACGCTTCCCCGCCCACCAGGTGGGGATCGCCGTGGACACGTACCACGTCTGGTGGGACGACCAGGCCCCCGCCCAGATCGCCCGTGCGGGCGCCACGGGCCGCATCCACGCCTTCCAGCTCGCCGACTGGACCACCCCCCTGCCCGAGGGCGTGCTCAACGGCCGCGGCCAGATCGGCGACGGCGCGATCGACCTGCGGGAGTGGCGGGGCCGTGTGGAGGCGGCCGGCTACACCGGACCGATCGAGGTGGAGCTGTTCAACGAGGCGCTGTGGGCCCGGGACGGACGGGAGGTGCTGGCGGAGACGGCGCAGCGGTTCCTCGAACACGTCTGACGGGCTCCCGGCGCCGGAACGCGATCCCCCGCTCCGGCCCGGAAAACAATCTCGGGAAACCGTGCAACCCTTCCCGGGCTCCGGGTGTCGTACCTGTCATCAGAACCCGGGGAGGGAACCCGGGGGGGATTCGCAGGGGTTCTGATACGGAGGGGAAAGCCGAGGGGGCGTGCCCGGGTCGACGGACCGGGGCACGCCCCCTCGAAACGTCGCCCGGTCTCCTCACCGCGGTTCCCGGACGGCGCGGCTCAGCGCCTCGACCTCCGCCGCCGTCGGGTACGACTCCTGCGCGCCGCGCCTGGTCACGGCCGCCGCGCCGACGCGGGCCGCGTAGGCCGCCGCCTCGGCCAGAGCCGCGCCCGAGCCCAGCCGCCAGGCCAGGGCGGCCGTGAACGCGTCGCCCGCCCCCGTGGTGTCCACCGCGTCCACCTCCACCGACGGCACCCGGGTCACACCGGAGCCGTCGCACACCAGCGCCCCCGCGGCGCCGAGGGTGACCACCACCGAGCGGGGGCCCTCGGCCGGCAGCAGCCGCGCCCAGTCCTCGGGATCCCCGCCGGCGCGGTCCGCGCCGAGGATCACCCGCGCCTCGTGCTCGTTGACGACGAGCGGGTCGCAGGCCGCCAGCACCTCGGCCGGCAAGGGGCGCGGCGGGGACGGGTTCAGCACGAACCGGGTCCCGGCCGGCAGGCTCCGCACGACCTCCACGACCGTCTCCACCGGGATCTCCAGCTGCGCCGACACCACCCGGGAGGCGTGGAGGAGGCTCCCCGCGGCTCGCACGTCCCGCGGGGTCAGCCGGGCGTTGGCACCCGGTGACACCACGATGCTGTTGTCCCCGGTGGGGTCGACGGTGATGAGCGCGACGCCGGTCGGGGCCCCGCCCACCAGCACGCCGGCCGGGTCGACCCCGGCCGAGCGCAGGGAATCGAGCGCATGTCGACCGTGCCCGTCGTCACCGACCCGGGCCAGCAGGGCCGTACGCGCCCCGAGCCGGGCGGCGGCGACCGCCTGGTTGGCGCCCTTGCCGCCCGGGTGCACGGACAGGTCGCCGCCGAGCACCGTCTCGCCCGCGGCCGGCCGCCGCTCCACACCGATCACCAGGTCGGCGTTGGCCGAGCCCACGACCAGGAGGTCGTAGTCGTACATGGAGCGACTCCCTCGGAGACGACTGGAGGCGGGCGGCCCCTGCGCCGCGTCGCCCGACGGCGGTCCTCGCGGCGCTCGGTCAGAGCCTGAGGGCGGTGGCGGGACCGGCGGCGGCCCGGGCGCGGAACTCCCCGGCGGTACCCGGGCCGTGGGCATACGTCATGTCCACGCACAGTACAGCGCACGGCTGTCACACCTCACCGGTACCGTCGGATCATGGCTCAACTGGCGGGGAACGCCCCGGACGGCGAGCGCCGGCTCGCCTCGCTCGAAGGCGTGCTGGAGCGGATCACGTACGCCAACGAGGAGAACGGCTACACGGTCGCCCGCGTCGACACGGGAAGAGGCGGCGCCGATCTCCTCACGGTGGTCGGCGCGCTCCTCGGCGCCCAGGTCGGGGAGTCCCTGCGCATGGAGGGCCGCTGGGGGTCGCACCCGCAGTACGGCAAGCAGTTCCACGTCGAGAACTACACGACCGTGCTGCCCGCCACCGTCCAGGGCATCCGGCGCTATCTGGGCTCCGGCCTGGTCAAGGGCATCGGGCCGGTCTTCGCCGACCGCATCACCCAGCACTTCGGCACGGACACGCTCCGGATCATCGAGGAGGAGCCCAAGCGGCTCGTCGAGGTGCCTGGCCTCGGCCCCAAGCGGACCAGGAAGATCGCCGACGCCTGGGAGGAGCAGAAGGCGATCAAGGAGGTCATGCTCTTCCTGCAGACCGTCGAGGTGTCGACGTCGATCGCCGTGCGGATCTACAAGAAGTACGGCGACGCGTCGATCTCCGTCGTCCGCAACCACCCGTACCGGCTGGCCGCCGACGTCTGGGGCATCGGCTTCCTGACGGCCGACAAGATCGCCCAGTCCGTCGGCATCCCGCACGACAGCCCGGAGCGGGTCAAGGCGGGTCTGCAGTACGCCCTGTCCCAGTCCGCCGACCAGGGCAACTGCTATCTGCCGGAGGAGCGGCTGATCGCCGACGCCGTCAAGCTCCTCCAGGTCGACACCGGACTCGTCATCGAGTGCCTCGCCGAGCTGGCCCGTGCCCCGGAGGAGGGCGAGGACCCCGGGGTCGTACGGGAGCGGGTCCCGGGCCCCGACGGCGACTCGGAGCAGCCCGTCACGGCCGTGTACCTGGTGCCCTTCCACCGGGCCGAGCTGTCCCTCTCCTCCCAGCTGCTGCGCCTCCTGCGCACCGAAGAGGACCGGATGCCGGCCTTCCGGGACGTCGACTGGGCGAAGGCGCTCGGCTGGCTGAGGTCCCGCACCGGCGCCGACCTGGCCCCGGAGCAGGAGGCGGCGGTCAGGCTCGCGCTGACCGAGAAGGTCGCCGTGCTCACCGGTGGCCCCGGCTGCGGCAAGTCCTTCACGGTGCGCTCGATCGTGGAGCTGGCCCGCGCCAAGCAGGCCAGGGTGGTGCTCGCCGCCCCCACCGGGCGGGCCGCCAAGCGGCTCGCCGAACTGACCGGCGCCGAGGCCTCCACGGTGCACCGGCTGCTGGAGCTGAAGCCCGGCGGCGACGCGGCCTACGACCGGGACCGGCCGCTGGACGCCGACCTGGTGGTGGTGGACGAGGCGTCCATGCTGGACCTGCTGCTCGCCAACAAGCTGGTGAAGGCGGTGCCCCCGGGCGCCCATCTGCTGTTCGTCGGGGACGTGGACCAGCTGCCCAGCGTGGGCGCGGGGGAGGTGCTCAGGGACCTGCTGGCCGACGGCGGCCCCGTCCCCGCCGTCCGACTCACCCGGGTCTTCCGGCAGGCGCAGCAGTCGGGCGTGGTCACCAACGCGCACCGGATCAACGCGGGGCAGCATCCGCTCACCGACGGGCTGAAGGACTTCTTCCTCTTCGTGGAGGACGACACCGAGGAGGCGGGCCGGCTCACCGTGGACGTGGCCGCGCGGCGCATTCCGGCGAGATTCGGGCTGGATCCGCGCCGGGACGTCCAGGTCCTCGCGCCGATGCACCGGGGCCCGGCCGGGGCGGGCGCGCTCAACGGGCTGCTCCAGCAGGCCGTTACCCCCGGGCGGCCCGACCTGCCGGAGAAGCGGTTCGGCGGCCGGGTCTTCCGGGTCGGCGACAAGGTCACCCAGATTCGCAACAATTACGAGAAAGGGAAGAACGGTGTCTTCAACGGCACCGTGGGCGTCGTCACCTCGCTCGACCCGGTCGACCAGCGCCTGACGGTGCTGACGGACGAGGACGAGGAGGTTCCGTACGAATTCGACGAACTGGACGAACTGGCGCACGCCTACGCGGTGACCATCCACCGTTCGCAGGGAAGTGAATATCCCGCGGTGGTGATTCCCGTCACCACGGGAGCATGGATGATGCTCCAGCGGAACCTGCTCTACACGGCGGTCACCCGGGCCAAGCGGCTGGTCGTCCTCGTCGGTTCGCGCAAGGCGATCGGTCAGGCGGTGCGCACGGTGTCCGCCGGACGCCGGTGCACGGCCCTCGATTTCAGGCTCGCGTCACCTGGCGGGAGGCTGGATGTCACCGGTTCGGACGGGCGGCGGACGGGCAGTGCGAAAAATGATCGATCAAATGAGTCGTGAAGGTCACAGAGCACTTCCAGATGCCGTTCGGAGGGGGCAGGATGAGCAGGTTGGCGGCACTGAGTGCCGCCAATAGGCCCAATGGTCGACCCCGAGTGCACTCTCCTGAGCCAAATGGGGGATGGTAGAGACAGTCAGGGCACCTCGAAGATGAGGCACTACGTCGGTGAGGGAAGACGTGAGCGACAACTCTGTAGTACTGCGGTACGGCGACGGCGAGTACACCTACCCGGTGGTCGACAGCACCGTCGGCGACAAGGGCTTCGACATCGGGAAGCTCCGCGCCCAGACCGGTCTGGTGACTCTGGACAGCGGTTACGGCAACACGGCCGCCTATAAATCCGCGGTCACCTACCTCGACGGCGAGGCGGGCATCCTCCGCTACCGCGGCTACCCCATCGAGCAGCTGGCGGAGCGCTCCACCTTCCTCGAGGTGGCGTACCTGCTGATCAACGGCGAGCTGCCCACGGTCGACGAGCTGACGACGTTCAAGAACGACGTCACGCGGCACACCCTGCTGCACGAGGACGTCAAGAACTTCTACAAGGGCTTCCCGCGCGACGCCCACCCGATGGCCATGCTGTCCTCGGTCGTCTCGGCGCTGTCCACCTTCTACCAGGACAGCCACAACCCGTTCGACGAGAAGCAGCGCAACCTCTCCACGATCCGGCTGCTCGCGAAGCTCCCGACGATCGCGGCGTACGCGTACAAGAAGTCGATCGGCCACCCGTTCGTCTACCCGCGCAACGACCTCGGCTACGTCGAGAACTTCCTGCGCATGACCTTCTCGGTCCCGGCGGACGAGTACGAGCTGGACCCGGTCGTCGTGTCCGCGCTGGACAAGCTGCTGATCCTGCACGCGGACCACGAGCAGAACTGCTCGACCTCCACGGTCCGCCTGGTCGGCTCCTCGCAGGCCAACATGTTCGCCTCGATCTCGGCGGGCATCAACGCGCTGTGGGGCCCGCTGCACGGCGGCGCCAACCAGTCCGTCCTCGAGATGCTCGAGGGCATCCGCGACTCCGGCTCCGACGTCGACACCTTCATCCGCAAGGTGAAGAACAAGGAGGACGGCGTCCGCCTGATGGGCTTCGGCCACCGGGTCTACAAGAACTTCGACCCGCGCGCCAAGATCATCAAGGCCGCGGCGCACGACGTGCTCTCCGCGCTGGGCAAGGATGACGAGCTCCTCGACATCGCCCTGAAGCTGGAGGAGCACGCGCTCTCCGACGACTACTTCGTCGAGCGCAAGCTGTACCCGAACGTGGACTTCTACACCGGCCTGATCTACCGGGCCATGGGCTTCCCGACCGAGATGTTCACGGTCCTGTTCGCCCTCGGCCGGCTGCCGGGCTGGATCGCCCAGTGGACCGAGATGATCAAGGAGCCGGGTTCCCGCATCGGCCGTCCGCGCCAGATCTACACGGGCGTCGTCGAGCGCGACTTCGTGCCGGTCGAGGAGCGCTGACATCCGTCCGCCGAGGGGCGCCGTTCCACCGGCGCCCCGAAGGCGAACCGCGTCACGACGAGGTGCCAAAACGGAAGGCGCCCTGACGCCGGTCCCCCCACGGGCCGACGACCAGGGCGCCTTCCCATGTCCCGGTGCGGATTCCCCCCACGGGATCCGGCCGGGCGCTCGGAGAGACAGCGCCTGAATCGCTGTCGGTGAGCACGACGGGCAGAACCCCTCGTACTCCGGTGATGCGGTGCGATCTGCCGGGACAGCGCACGCTGGGAGGGCCGCTCAAAGCTTCCCGGTGTACGTGCCCCGGCAACGCATCTCCGAGGAAGTCCCCCAAGACATCCCCAGACGCCGGTCAGCGCCCCCCAAGACGCCGAGCCGACATCGCCAACTTAGACCTTCGAACCCCTTCGATGGTTACGTTCGCATCACTGTGATCTGCGTCTCTTGCAAATGTCCTTTAGGTGCGCAAGAGCCCCGATACCGCGATCGGGGCCCAAGCGTAAGGATGATGCGCGAGCCTTGTGAAGAGCTTATGTGAGGCTCGCGCCTGACTCTAGAGGGTCTCTTACATCCGCAGAACTTAACCCCCGGTAACTCCGGGGGACTTCAGCGGAATCGTCGCAGTCGCAGGCTGTTGGTCACCACGAACACCGAGGAGAAGGCCATGGCGGCGCCCGCGATCATCGGGTTCAGCAGGCCCGCGGCGGCCAGCGGCAGCGCGGCCACGTTGTAGCCGAAGGCCCAGACCAGGTTGCCCTTGATGGTGGCGAGGGTGCGCCGGGCCAGCCGGATGGCGTCCGCCGCCACGCGCAGGTCCCCGCGCACCAGCGTCAGATCGCCGGCCTCGATCGCCGCGTCCGTGCCGGTGCCCATGGCGAGGCCCAGATCGGCGACGGCGAGGGCGGCCGCGTCGTTGACGCCGTCGCCGACCATGGCCACGGCGCGTCCCTCGCGCTGCAGCCGTCGTACGACGTCGGCCTTCTCCTCGGGCAGCACCTCCGCGTACACGTTCCCCGGGTCGATGCCCACGGACCGCGCGACCGCCTCGGCGACCGTCCGGTTGTCCCCGGTGAGCAGGACCGGCGTGAGCCCGAGCGCGCGCAGCTCGCGCACCGCCTCGGCACTGGTCTGCTTGATCGTGTCGGCGACGGCGAGGACCCCGCGGGCCCGTCCGTGCCAGCCGGCCAGGACGGCCGTACGGCCCTCCCGCTCGGCCTCGCTGGCCGCGCGGGCCAGCTCCTCGGGCACGTCCTCGTACAGGCGCCCCACGGCCACCTGGCGGCCCTCCACGCGCCCGCGTACGCCCCGCCCGGGGACGTTCTCGAAGTGCTCGGCCTCCGGGAGGGTTCCGGCGCGCTCGGCGGCGCCCGCCGCGATGGCGCGGGCGACGGGGTGCTCGGAGGCGTGCTCCAGGGCGCCCGCGAGGCGCAGCAGTTCCTTCTCGTCCTCGCCGTCGGCGGCGTACACCGCCTGGAGGGTCATCCGGCCGGTGGTGACGGTGCCGGTCTTGTCGAGGACGACCGTGTCGACCCGGCGCGTGGACTCCAGCACCTCGGGGCCCTTGATGAGGATGCCGAGCTGGGCGCCGCGGCCGGTGCCGACCATCAGCGCGGTCGGCGTGGCGAGGCCCAGGGCGCAGGGGCAGGCGATGATCAGCACGGCGACCGCGGCGGTGAACGCGGCGACCGTGTCCCCGGTGACGCCGAGCCAGACCCCGAAGGTGCCGAGCGCGACGAGGACGACGACCGGCACGAACACCGCGGAGACGCGGTCGGCGAGCCGCTGCACCTCGGCCTTGCCGTTCTGCGCGTCCTCCACCAGCTTCGCCATCCGGGCGAGCTGGGTGTCGGCGCCGACCCGGGTGGCCGCCACGACCAGCCGGCCGCCCGCGTTGACCGTGGCGCCGGCGACCCCGTCGCCCGGGCCGACGTCCACCGGCACCGACTCGCCGGTCAGCATGGAGGCGTCCACCGCGGAGACGCCCTCGACCACCGTGCCGTCGGTGGCGACCTTCTCGCCGGGCCGTACGACGAACCGGTCGCCGACCGCCAGGGACGCCACCGGGACGCGCACCTCGCGTCCGTCCCGCAGCACCGCCACGTCCTTCGCGCCCAGCTCCATCAGGGCCTTCAGGGCGGCCCCGGCGCGCCGCTTGGAGCGGGCCTCCAGGTAGCGGCCGAGCAGGATCAGCGCGACGACTCCGGCGGCCACCTCCAGGTAGATGGTGGAGGCGCCGTCCATGCGGGAGACGGTGAGGCGGAACTCGTCGTGTGTGCCGGGCATGCCCGCGTCACCGAGGAACAGCGCCCACAGCGACCAGCCGAACGCGGACAGCGTGCCGACCGAGACCAGGGTGTCCATGGTGGCGGCGCCGTGCCGGGCGTTGGTCCAGGCGGCCCGGTGGAAGGGCGCGCCGCCCCAGACGACGACCGGCGCGGCGAGCGTGAGCGAGAGCCACTGCCAGTTGTCGAACTGCAGCGCGGGGATCATCGCGAGCAGGACCACGGGCGCGGCGAGCAGCGCGGAGGCGAGCAGACGGTGCCGCAGCGCGCCGAGTTCGGGGTCCCGCTCGGGGGTTTCCGGGGCCGTCGCGGGTGCGGGCTCCGGCGGCGGGGGCTCCTCGGCCGTGTAGCCCGTCCGCTCCACGGTGGCGATCAGGTCGGCCACCCGGACACCGTCGGCGTAGGCGACCTTCGCCTTCTCGGTGGCGAAGTTGACGGTGGCGCTCACGCCCTCCATCCGGTTGAGCTTCTTCTCCACCCGGGCGGCGCAGGAGGCGCAGGTCATCCCGCCGATGAGCAGTTCGACCTCGGCGCTCTCACCTATCGGGGCCGCTGTCTTCACGGTGGTGCTGGTCATGTCCGGACTCCAGACATCGGACCGGACCGCACGGAGCCAGTATCAGCTGGTCGGCACGGCCCGGTCGGGGAAGGGGAGGGCGGTGCTCAGGCCTTGCCGGCCAGCTCGAAGCCGGCCTCGTCCACGGCGGCGCGCACGGCCTCGTCGTCCAGCGGGGCGTCGGAGACGACGGTCACCTCGCCGGTCGACGCGACGGCCTTCACCGAGGTGACGCCGGGGATCTCGGAGATCTCACCGGAGACGGATCCCTCGCAGTGGCCGCAGCTCATGCCGGTCACCCGGTAGACGGCGGTGACGGAGCCCGGGGTGTCGGTCTGGGCGCTCATGTCGTTTCTCCTCGTCGTGGCATGTGGGGCTGGCGGGGCCCACGAGGGAACCCCACGCTCCACACGCTATACCCCTAGGGGGTATTTCTCCAAGAAGTGTCCCGGCGCGCCAGAGCCATCACCCAGGTGACCCCGGCGAGTACGACGAGGGCCGCCCCGCCGACCGAGAACAGGGTGAACAGGTGCTGCTGCGCGGCGCCCGGCCGGGACAGGTATCCCTGGGCGAACAGCCGGGTGCCCGGGCCGCCGCCGGTCAGGCGCGCCACCAGCCAGAGCGCGATGCCGTGCGTGGAGTCCCACAGGGTGTGCAGCAGGGCGGCGCCCAGGCAGGCGGCGACCGCGGGCGGGGCGTACCGGAAGTGGCCGTTGGGCCGGCGCAGGGCCAGCAGCACTCCGCCCGTGATCGCCGTCCACAGCCCGTGCCCGAAGGGGGTGAACACTCCGCGCAGCAGCTCCGTCTCCAGCAGCGCCCGCAGGCCGGTGCCCTCGGTGGAGAAGGCCGCCTCGAACGCGTAGCCGGCGCCCTCCACGGCCGCGAAGCCGAGGCCGACGGCCGCGCCGAGCACCAGCCCGGCCCGGGTCCCGCGGATGCCCGGCTGCCGGCGCAGCACGAACACCAGCGCGCCCAGCTTGGCCGCCTCCTCGGTCAGGCCGACGGCCAGGAACGTCCCGAGGGAGGGGCGCAGGAGGTACGGCTCCATCAGTGAGGCGCCCGGCACGCCGAGCGCACCGCCGGCCAGGAAGCAGCCGAGGACCGCGCTGACGCCCAGGTCACGGCTGTGCCGCTCGTATGCCCAGAGCACGAAGACGACCGGCACCAGGAAGCAGCCGAGCAGGATCAGCGTCGGCAGCGGGGCCGTGTTCAGGGTCGTGTACATCACCCACGCGGTCAGCGCCCACAGGGCGAGCCCGCCACGCAGGCAGCGCTTCCACAGGCCGGCGCCGATGCGCGGGTACGGCGGCGGGGGCTGCTGCGGACCAGGGATGCGGGCCCTGGGCGTGCCGGGCGGCGGTGAGTGGGTCACGGGGGTCCCCTCGGACTGCTGCTGGGCGATTCATCCGCACTTTAGGCAGATGTACCCGTGGGTCGCAGTCCGGGTACCCCGGTGGGGTCAGGCGAGGCCCGGCCGGTCGCCGGTCAGGGGTTCGAGGTAGCGGATCAGGACGTCCTTGATCTCCTGGACGTAGGCCGCGCGCTCGGCGCCCTCGTGGGCCAGGACCAGTTCCAGGCCGGCCTTGTAGACGCCGAGGCAGACGTGGGCCGTGCGGGTGACGTCGGTCGGGGCGGCGCCGGGCATGAGGGAGGAGAGCAGGTCCACGACACGGCCGACCAGGGTGGTGTGCAGCTGGTCGTGGGCCTCGGTGATCCCGCCGGGCATGTCGGGGCCGTGCATCAGGGCGAAGAAGACCGGGTGCTCGGTGTTGAAGGCGATGAACCGGTCGACCGCCGCGCCGACGGCCTCCTCCAGCGGGGTGGCGGGGTCGACGGGGGCCAGCGCCGTGCCGTAGGTCTCCTGCATCTCGTGGACGAGCCGGTCGCCCAGCTCGATCGCGATCGCTTCCTTGTTCGGGAAGAACTGGTAGAGGGTGCCCGGCGAGACGCCCGCCTCGCGGGCGATGGCGTTGGCGCTGGTGGCCGTGTAGCCGGTGGAGCAGAAGACCCGGGCGGCGGCTTCGAGCAGCTGCGCGATGCGGCGCTCGCCGCGTGCCTGGCGGCGGCGTGGCTGCTCCTTCTCCGAGGTGTCGGACACGCGTTATCCCCAGCTTTCCGAAGACGATTGACAAACGCGAGTGGTCGCTCGCATTCTTGAGAAACGCGAGCGATCTCTCGTGTTTGCCAGTTTATGGCAACGACTCCTCCGTGCCTCCGGCTGCGCAGGCACGGGTCGTGGTGAAGGGGACACCGCAAGATGACCGAAGTCAACACGCCACCGCGGCCGGGGGAGGGGGCGTCCCAGGAGGCGCCGCCCCGGCTCGGCCGCTGGACCCGGTTCGTGACCGCCCGCCCGCGGCTGTCGCTGCTGGTGGCCCTGGTCCTCACCGCGCTCGCCGTGCTCGCGGGCAGCGGGGTCGCGGACCGCCTCGGCAGCGGCGGCTGAGATCATTCGATACAGGTAAAATCTAGGCGTTCGCCGAATATTCGGGCGAGCGTCCCTCCGGGAGCCACCGCCCCGCCGGAAGTGAATCGATGG
>NZ_JBSGDB010000028.1:0-36978 GCF_053602155.1 Streptomyces sp. NPDC004561 | reverse complement strand
CGCCGCGTCCAGTTCCCGGTAGAGCTCGCACCTGCGGGTCATCCGGGCCAGTTCGGCCCGGGATCCCTCGCCCAGGGCCACCCCCTCGCGTTCGGGCGCCGGGGCGCGCGGTGGGGCGGTAGACCGACACGCTCGATACCGGCGCCTCGGTGCCGTCGTCCACGATGGCTGCGGACTCGTAGAGGTAGCCGAACGTCTGGCCGTTGAACAAGGCCTGGTCGCGTTGCGCCGGGATGGCCGCGGCGATCCCCGCCCGCAGTACCTCGCCCTCGGTGGACCCCTCGTCCTCCACCGCGCGCAGCGACTCCGGGTCGGCGAGCAGGGCGCCCGTGGACGCCAGACCCTCCGCGTTGGCCTTGCTCTGGAGGGCGTTGGTGACGGCCACCGGGCGGCGTTCGGTCTCGTAGGTGTCGAGCAGCCCCTCGCCGGCCGTGCCGCGCAGCACGTGGGCGAGTTTCCAGGCGAGGTTGTGGGCGTCCTGGATACCGGTGTTCATGCCGAAGCCGCCGGTGGGCGGGAACCGGTGGGCGGCGTCCCCGGCGAGGAAGACCCGGCCGTCGTGGAAGCGGCGCGCGATCGCGGTCTCCATGCGCCACGGGAAGATGCCGTGCACCCGGACGTCGAACCCGGGTGCGCCCACCGCGTCGCGGATGATCCGCGCGCAGCGTTCCCCGGTGAAGTCGCCGGGCATGTCGCGCGTGGGGTCGTAGCCGAACATGTAGGTCCAGCGGTGGCGGCCGTCCAGTGCGACGAATACGCCCTGGGTGTCCGGGTTGACGATCCACCACAGCATGAACGGCCGCTCGCTCTGATAGTCGGCGAGGTCGGCGGTGAAGTGGACGCCGATCATGTGAGCGGTCGCCTGGAACTCGTCGTTGGTGATGCCCAGGTGCCGCCGGATCGCGCTGCGGGCGCCGTCGGCCGCGATGACGTATGCCGAGCGGAAGAGGCGCTCGCCGCCGTCCGGTACAGCGCGGGCGCGGGCGGTGACACCCTCACTGTCCTGGTCGACGGTCAGGACTTCGGTCGAGAACTCCACGGTGACGTCGGAACTTGCCGTCGCCGCCTTCAGGAGCAGCGGTTCCAGCACGTCCTGCGGACACGAACGCAGGATCTCGCTCGAGTCGTTCAGCGCGGCGTACAGGGTCTGGGGGTCGTCATCGACCATGAGCCGTCCGAGTTCGCGCGCGGCCATGCGCGTCATCCATCCCATGCCGAGGCCGCGCTCGGGCGGGAGTGCGGCCTCGGCGACAGCGGCGGACAGACCCCACTGCCGCAGGATCTCCATGGACCTGGCGTTGACGACGTGAGCCTTGGGATGGGTCGCGGTGCCCGTGTGCCGGGCCACGACGTGGGTTCTGATCCCGGCCCGGCCCAGCAGGATCGCGCAGGCGAGCCCGGTCGGGCCCGCGCCCACGACGAGGACGTCGATCTGTCGAGAAGAGGTAGTCATTGGGGAACTCCCAGAGTGGAGCTTATCGGGACGAAAGGAGGCTTAGTCGACGGACTGCCGGGTCCGCCCGGGGGCGCGGACGAGCGAGCAGGCTGCGACCGCGACGACAACCGCGGCCGCGAGCAACGCAGCGGACATGCCGCTCATGAACGCCTCGCGCACACCGGTAGCCAGCGCCGCGCCCTGCGGCCCGGCGTGCACGGCGACATGGATACCGCCCGCCGGCGAGTGGCGTACGGCCTCGGCGGCGTCCTGCGGCAGGCGCGAGACCGCCTCCGGAAGAGACGCTCGGTAACGATTGCCGAACACCGAGCCCATCAGCGCGATACCGACCGCCGCCCCGACCTCGCGCGTGACGTCGTTCACCGCCGAGGCGACGCCCTGCTTGTCGCGCGTGAGCGAGCCGGTGATGGCCGACGTGCCGACCGCGCCCGTCATCCCGACGCCGAGCCCCGCCACGAGAAGGCAGGCGAGGAACGGCAGGTAGCCAGATCCGGCGTGCAGTGACGCCATCGCGACGAGCCCGCACCCCAGCAACAGCAGGCCGGTCACCATGACCGCGCGCACGCCGAAGCGCGCGGCCAGACGCGGCGTCGTCTGCGACACCGGCGCGACGATTAGACCGATCGGCAGCAGCGCCAGGCCCGCCTTCAGCGGACGGTAGCCCAGCACCAGTTGCACGTACTGCAACCCCACGAAGTAGAACCCGAACACCGCGAGGAACTGCGCTGCGATGGTCACTGACCCCGCGCGGAACCCAGGGATGCGGAACAACCGTGGATCCAGCAGGGGTTCGTCAGCGCGCAGGCCGAGAACGACGTAGGCGACAGCGGCCAACACCGAGACCACCAGGGCCGCGACAACCCGTGGCTCGCTCCACCCCACGTCGTTGCCCTCGATGAGCGCGAAGACGAGCGCGCCCGGCGCGATCGAGGTGCACACGGCTCCGGCCGCGTCGAAACCCCTGGGACGCGCCTCCCGGGTCTCCGGAGCGAACAGCACCGCCACGACGGCCGTGACGAGAGCGGCGGCAGCCGCGGCGGTGAAGATTGACCGCCAGGAGAACCACTCGAGCAATGCGCCCGACGCGAGCAGCCCGAGGGCGACGCCCCCGGCCGCGCACCCGGCCCACACGGCCACACCGCGCGCTCGCTGGTCGGCGGGCAGCACGGCCGTCATCGTCGACAGCGTGCCGGGCATCATCATGGCCGCGCCCAGACCCATGACCATGCGCCACGCCACGAGTTCGGTGCTCCCCGAGGCGAACGACGCGGTCAGTGCCGCCGCTCCGAACACCGCCGTGCCCCCGACTAGTACCGCGCGGCGGCCGTGGCGGTCTCCGAGGGCGCCCAGCGGCAGCACCAGGCCCGCGAGCACCACCGTGTAGCCGTCGACGATCCACGTCAACGACGTGGTGGAGGCGCCGAGGTCGAGCGCCAGTTGGGGCAGGGCCAGGTTGAGAGCCGACATGGACGAGGCGATGAGGATCAGCGTGAGGCACATGGCCACCATCGCGCCCCGCGGGTTCGGGTACACGGGCTGCACGTTCCCGCCGCGCGACCCGGATGCTGTGCCCCCCGTGACGGCGGCTTCCGCGACAGCGGTGACGGGCAGCGGCGCCTGGCCGGTCGGGCTGTTGGGGGGGTGCTCGGGCACGATTGCTTCTCCTTCAATACAACCCTAAGTGATTGCTCGATCACGAATCGTAGTCGACCGTAGGTGCCGTGGTGCGACGCCGTGATGGGCGTGGGCCGGCACGGGGAGTGGGCATACCCCCTCCCTGGTATCAGGCGGCTGAATGCTCAGGCGCGACACGGGCGCCGGCCGGGCTGGAGCGGGACGGAGGCTGGAGCACAGGGTCGGCCGAGGGCCGGGCGCCGCGCGGTGAGCGGAGCGAGCCGCCTTGATCAGGTAGGGAAAGGTCCGAACTCTGCTGTGTACCCCTCGTAAGCCAGAGCAGATCGGAAGTCGCCTCCGGCTCCTGCGTTCGAGGTGCCGGCTTCGCCGACGTGCTGCAACACGCGGGGTGTCCACCCCCCCCGGGTGTTACAGCCGATTGGACGCTGGCCGGGCACACGATGGCGTCTTAGCTTGACTCTGTACGGGATCTTGGAACGGTGGAGGTCAACTGCCTAGCGTTCGCCAGGACTTCGACCGGTGGATGCGGCGCTGGGCCAGGAAGGTCTGGAAGGCGGTCGGCGGTTTCGGCGAAGAGGATCCCTCAGTCGCTGGCTGGCTGCTGAGGCGTTCGATGTTCACGGCGATGGCCGTGAGTACGTGTTGCAGATGGGCTTTCGGCTGTCCTCGGTGGCGGCAGTGGCGCATGCCGTGTTCGTGAGCGAACTCGTTGATGGTGCCCTCGACTTCGGAACGCACGGCGTAGCGGGCCTTCCACTCCGGTGTCTGCTGCTCGGTGCGGACGCGGAGTTGCAGGTCACGGAGTTCTCGCGGGGAAAGCCCACGGTCCGGGCGCTGTCGGCGGTGGTGGTGCACCGGGTGCGGACCGGGCAGGGACGGCACTGGCTCTTGGTGAACCGTGCCACGATCAGTGGGGCGGCGGTGGGCGAGGACGTCGGGTAGGGGCCGTGCCAGCCCTTGCTGACCTGGCCCTGGGGGCAGGTGACCTGCCGGCGGTCGAAGTCGATGTGGAAGTCGTCCCGGCCGAAGCCTTCGTTCCTGCGGTGCTGGCGGGTGGGGTTGCCCGGCAGCGGCCCGCTGACGGTGACCCGGTGTTCCCGCTTGGCTTGTTCCAGGTGGACCAGGGAGGTGTAGCCGCCGTCGACCAGGTGCTCGGCGGGCAGCAGCCCCCGGCGCGCCAGGCGGGCGTGGATACCGGGCAGGGCCTGGCCGTCGTTCGTGGAGGCCGATGTGGTGGCCACGTCCGTGATCACGTTGACGCCGCCGGAGGCACACGTCTCGGTGACATGCGCGGCGAATCCCTTCCAGCTGATGATGTGCCCATGGCGGACGTAGCGCGCCGTGGTGTCGTAGGGGGAGACGATTGCCGAGGAGGAGGGCGGCAGCCCGCCGTCGTCGGCGGTGCGCCAGCGCAGGCGGCCGGTCGCGTCGCGGTAGTAGTTCTGCGCGATGATCTGCCGCAGGGCCTCGGCCTGCGGGCCGGGCCGGTAATCCGGCCCGTGCCAGGGCGCAGTCTTGACTTCCCTGCGCAGCGCAGGTGCTCTTCTCTACGCGGGCAGGCAGCAGCAAGCGGCAGTGTCGTGAAGCTGTTCAAGGGCACAGGGGCCGCTTGGCAACGCCTGATCGTCTCGACTACAGCTCGCTCAGGCCGGTCAGGACTCGCCCGATGAGCATCGGAGCGGCTTGCTAACCGCCGGAGCCGGGCTCAGCAAGAGCGCCCGAACATGACGAGCAATCAGCCGTCATGTGCTGAGGTTACCGGCGCTGGCAGAGCGGTTCGGGCGTGCGGGCAATGCCTCGGGCGGGCAAATCCTGTCCATGGCGTGACCGATCAGCCGACCGAGAGGCTCGATTCGGCCAACTTCTCTTTATCTGCTATCCGCCGGGGGTACGCACCTAGAATCTCCTTGTGGTCGTCTGGCACTTTCGCGCCTCTCATGCGCGTCCCAGAGGCTGAAGCCTTCGGCAGGTTGCTTGGCCCCTGGTGACTTCGATTCTTCCGGCGCTCTTCTCACACGACCATGAAGCGCCAGTGCAGTGGGAGTGCACTTTCGACGCGCGGATTCCTGCACCGGAGCGGCAACGTGGGGGCAGTCTTGTGGACGTGATCGAGCGCTGGAGCGGCCGTTACGCCTGCCTGCTGCAATCCGCCCTACGGCTCGGCAACGAACAGTTCGCCGCCCACCTGGGCATCGCTGTGAGGACTGTGGCCGCATGGCACTCCGACGCGTCCGTCGTGCCTCGCCGGGAGATGCAGCAGCTCCTCGACACTGCTTATGAGCAGGCCCCCGTGGCCGCGCGACAACGTTTCGCGCTCCTGCTGGCGAAGGAACAGGCCCCGCCCGGCTCGACGCCGCCTGGCGCGCAGGCGCTGCGGGTGGCCATCGCAGTGGTCGTCCGCGACAGAGATGTCCTGCTGGTGTGCCGCCGGGACGACGACGCTGCTGGAATCACATGGCAGTTCCCGGCCGGGGTCATCAAGCCGGGAGGCAACGCGGAAACCGTCACCGTACGGGAGACCTTGGACGAGACGGGTGTCCACTGCGCGGTCCGGCAGCACCTCGGGAGCCGGCTCCACCCCGTGACTGGCGTCCTGTGCGAGTACTTCCTGTGCGAGTACCTCGCCGGCGAGGCCACGAACAGCGACGCGGCCGAGAACATCGACGTCATGTGGGTGCCCAGAAACACGGTGCCCCGCTTCATCCCCGTCGATACGATCTTCACCCCCATCCTGGCTGCACTGGAGGAGCAGACGTGACGCAGCAGAACACGGACGAGCGGCCGGGCATCGCCGCTGCCATCGTCGTGCACGAGGGGCGTGTGCTTATGGTGCGCCGCCGGGTCAGCGAGGGTCAGCTCTCCTGGCAGTTCCCGGCTGGAGAGGTCGAGCCCGGCGAAACTCGCGAGGACGCCGCTGTGCGGGAGACCCAGGAGGAGACCGGACTGACCGTGGCGGCCGTGAAGCTGCTCGGCGAGCGGGTTCACCCGAAGACGGGCCGGCTGATGTCGTACACGGCCTGCGAGGTGCTGGGAGGAACCGCGTACGTTGCGGACACCGAGGAGCTGGCCGAACTGGCTTGGGTCACCCACGGCGAGATTTCGGAGTATGTGCCGTACGGGCTGTTCGAGCCGGTACAGGAGTACCTGGACGCGGTCCTGATCTCCTGACTGGCCTTGGGGACCAAGGGACCATGCTCGTATTGCTCGACACAAGCCCCTGGCCCAGCCGAGCTGCAGCCCGCACCGCGATCTTCGACTTCAGAGCACGGGTTTGGCGGCTCGCTGTCGACGCTGTTCCTCTGTCAGCTTGGCCATACGCTCCGCCTTCCGCTGCGCCGTGTTCTCGTGCACATCCGCGGGGTCCATGTTGGCGTGGCCGTCCTTGGTATCGCTTGCGCGTGCGCTGGATGACGACATGTGACCAGACTGGGTACGCAAGTGATTCTTACCTGTCTGTGGTCGTTTGCCATTTGGTGGGTTTCCGTGCTGTGGCTCAGGGCGGCATGCTGCCGAGTTCACAAGCGTGCTTTGGCCGGAGTTGGCGCGGCGGCGACGTCTCTATGGCTGGCGCGACAGGTCGTCCACCAAGAGATCGAGTGTGACCTCTTCGTGGAGCGCGATGCCGAGGGCGGTCATGGCAGGAGCGAGACCTGCGTCCCAGGCCGCGCTGACGGGCTGTCCGTCGAGCGGCAGCTGAGGGATTCCATCTGCCTGGCTGCGAGCGGCCAGGTGCTCGTAGTCCTCGGCGCCCATGCGCCATGGCTGGGCTCCGTAGCGGCGGATGATCCGGTTCGCCAGAGCGATGCCCGGCCAGTCGAAATCGCCGTGATACGCGAAACGGCAACCGGTGGCGGCGAGGGCATCGAGGAGCGTGAGGACCACCGTGGCGGCGCTGCCGGAGGTGCACACCAGGGCGTGGACACCGGCAGCGTCCGCCGCAGCCTCCACCACGCGTGGGTTCTCACAGATATGGATCACTGTTCCGGCAGGCAGTTGCAGTTGCAGGTCGCGCAGGTCCCGGGAGGTGAGGTGGGCTTCGGCGTGATGGTCGGCCCGCTGCCTCAGGGCCTGCTCCCGCCAGCCCCCACCGACGGGCCGCAGCCCGTACGTCAGCACGGTGCTGGAGACCTCGTCCGGTGTGACGGCCACCAGACGCCACAGAGCGCGTCGGCCGGCCGCGTCGCCGGGAAACTCGGTGTCGTAGGCGAGGGCGATGCCGCGTTGGACGAGGCGCGCGAGCCAGGTGCCATCGTCCAGACCGTGCGCGGACCCGGTCGCCAGGGCGGCGAGTTCTCCTCGGCCTCGGGTGCCACCCCCCTCCGTGCCGAGCAGGAGGACGAGGATTTGGACAGCCTGCCGAAGCGTTCGTATCGCCGTTTCAGGTGTCAATCCTCTTGGGACGCCGTTACGGCGGAGCAGGTCGTTCCACTGGCCGGTCCACCCCTGACCGGCGAGCGGAGAGGCGTCCAGCGCCGAGGCAAGCGCCGACCAGACCTGCTCGCGCCGTGCCGTGATGCCCGCGCGGACGGCACGGCGGTCGGTGAGCGGAGGGCCCAGTTCCTCCAGCACCTCTCCGAGACCGAGTCCGGCCGCCGAGGCGCGCAGCCGCGTGTCGAGCGTATCGAGGCGCACAGTCACGGCAGCACCTGTGAAGGGCTTGCCCAGAAGGAGCGACAGGTCGTTGCGTTCCTGGGTGCTCACCGAGGTCAGCCGGAGGGAACCGGTGGCCTGCACGCCATTGCTTTCCAGGCGCTTGCGTACCGCTTGCCAAAGCCGGGTGAGCCCGGGACCGGCCAGCCAGTCCTGTGTCGCCGCGGGCAGCTTGCTCATACGGACACCAGACGCCGGTGCCGGCCGTTCCAGGTGTAGTGCAGGGTGGCTATCCCGCGCACATGGGGATCACGGAGGCACTCGTAGATGTGCAGGGACGGCACCTCAGGCCAGTTGCCCATGAGCCGTTCGCTGGTGAGGACGAAGTCGAGATCGAGGTCGACGAGGATCCGCCCCAACCTCCCGTGGGTGGGTTCGTCGACCTTGGCGAAGGCGTCGTCGAGCAGGATCAGCCGCGGCGCGTGTGGTGCCGACTCGGCGAGGCTGGTGAAGTGGGCGGCGGCCGCAGCGAAGAGCACCAGGTAGGAGAGCACCCGCTGCTCGCCCTGGCTGAGCCCGGTGCGGCTGGTCAGTTTCCGCCTGCGTCCCTGGGCGGCGTCCTCGACCACGAAGGTGTGGAAGCGGTACCAGTCACGGTAGTCCAGCGCGGTCCGCAGATGGGCTGCGTAACCGGCTGAGGGATCGGCCCGTCGGGCATCCTCGATCCGGCGTTGCAGCACTTCGCGGAGCTGCTCGGTCTGCTCACGCGTGCGCAGGCTCGACGGGCTGCGCAGCAGCTCCACGGCCGCCCGCACGTCGGCGTCCACATCCTCGTCCAGTTTCCACAGCAGCTCCACGCCGAGACCGTGGGAGGTGCGTACGGTCCGCAGGGTGTCGTTGAGAGCCGCGACCAGGTTCGCCGCGGTGATGACCTGGGCCGAGAGATGGTCGCCGAGCTCGCCGGTCAGGAACCGCTGGAACACCTCACGTTCGCGCTCGGTGAGCCGTCCCCGGGCCTCTGCCGCCTGGACGGCGATCCGCTCGCCCACGGCCGCGACGTCGTGGGAGCCGTGGTCGTCGATCAGGCGGCATACCTTGATCCCTTCGCGTTCCTCCAGTTGCGCGTCGTAACCGCCGGCCAGCTGGTCGCGCAGGTCGGTGTGCCGGTTGAGCAGGGTGCTGTCCGACACCTCGCCTTTCGGGCGGCCGAGGGCCTGCTGTACCGCGTCGGCCAGTGCCTGGAGCGCGCGCAGACGGCTGCGGACGTCCGAGCCGGGATCGTCCACCACGTCCTCGGGCAGTGAGGACCGGTCCAGCCCGGCGCCGCGCACCACCTCCGGTCGGCCGAGTGCGCTGCGAAGGGCGCCGCCGGTTGCGATAACTGCCGTCTCCTGGGCGGTCAGGTCCTCGCGCAGGCGCTTCTCCTCTTCTTCCGCGCGCACGCGCCGGTCGTGCAGATCGTTCCGGATACGTTGTGCTGCCGGGACGGCTTGGGCGGCGTGCGCGATGCGCTGTCTGGTTTCCTGCTCGCGGGTGAGGATCTCTTCTTCGGTCGCCCCGATGGCCTCCTCGCGGGTGCGCAGGTCCTGTTGCGCGGTACGCAGCCCGCTGAGGCGAAGCCGGTAGTTCTCCTCCGCAGCCAGGCGTTCTGCACGGGCGCGTTCGTATCGCTCGGCATCGGCGTGATGGGTGCCGAGCCGCTCGCCCGTGCTGCCGATCGCTCGGCGAAGATGCCCGATGCCGGTGAGAAGGGCAGCCAGCGCGGTGCGTACGCGTTCCAGCTCGGCGGGGTCGCTAGACAGGTCATGAGCGGTGGCGGTGGCGTCCGCCTCGGCGCGGGCGGCTACGGCGAGGGCGCGGGCCTCCTCGGCCAGCCGTGCCGCGCGGGTGGCCTTGGCGGTCAGGTCACGCAGTCTCCTCTCGTCCGACTCCACTCTGCTCCAGGCATCGGCGAGACCGCGTGCCCGGGGGAAGTCCTGTTCCGCGAGCCTGAGAGCCCGACGCCGGGCGTCGGCCTCGGTGAGTTCGTGACGGGCGTCGGCCAGTCGCTGCTCCGTCTGCGTGAGCTGCTGTTCCAGCTCGGCCAGGATGCGCCGTCGGGTCTCGGCACGTACAGCGGCTCCTACGTACTCGGCGTCACTCTTGTGGTGCCGGCCGCTGAGGATGCCCAGACGCCAGCTTCCGTCGTAGTCCACCGCGTCATGAGCGGTCGTTTCCTCGGCCGGTGCGAGCGCGATAGTGGCCAGCAGGTGTTCCACCTGCTCGGACGTGACTCCACACGCCGGTTGCGGCGCTGGGCGCAAGGCCGAGGCGAGGGTCGGCCCATCCGGCAGCGCGGGGCCTGGACGCAGCAGAGTGTCACGAGTGCGGGGATCGACAAGGGCGCCGTTTGCGCCGACCCACGCGTCCAGGATTCCGCTGGCTTCCAGCGCTGCTTCCAGACCGGCCCGATGCGCGGGGCTCAGATCATCCACGAAGTCCACGAGCCGGTAGAAGGGCGCTCCGGTGCCCGGTGTCCTTTCGGCGACGCGGTGGTGGGGGACCGGCGGCTCGGGATCCGTACGTCGCTCCCAGTCACGCTTCTGACTCGCCAGGCGGTCGAGTTCCTCATCGAGCCGGCCGACGGTGAGTGCGAGGGCGTCGCGGCGTCTGGTGAGTTCCTCGCTGTACGGCTCCAGTGCGGCATGGGCGGCCTGCCACGCCTGGCTGTCGGTGTCGGGCGGGAGCGTGCGGTCCGCGAACGGGGCGTCGGCGGAGCCCTCGAAGGTGAGCACCACTTGGACGGCATCCAGCGGCGGGCAGTCGGACCCGACGGCGGCTCGCGTGCGGGTGACCCATTCGACGACCCGGCGGGCATAAGCACCGCTCGCCTCGGCGACCTTCTCGCGGCCGGCGCCGAGACGGCCGGCGGCGTCTTCTGCCTCGCCCTCCAGCCATTCCCGCTCGGTGTCGGCCTGCTCCGCCCGGCTTCGGGCCTTCTCGGCCTGCGCGGTGAGACGCGTCACCTCCTGGACCATCCGGGTCCGGTTCTTCACGACCGTCTCGGCGTCTTCCAGCTGCCCCTGCCAGGACCGCAGTCCGTCCTGCACCGCCGCCGTGTCCACACGGACGGCCGACCGGTGCTGCACGATGTGCGTCTCCCCGTCCGGAGCGGTCAGCTCCGCCTCGCCGGCCTGGGAGCGAACCGTGCGAGGCAGGGCGACTGCCTCGCCGAGATGGCCGGTGGGAAGTCCGGCCTTCTCCGCCTGCGTCAGCAGTTCCCGGTGTTCAGTGCCCAGTTCGGCTAGCCGGCTCCCGAGGTGGTCGACACCGTCGGCCAGGCGCTCGGCTGCGCCCTCCTCTGCGCCGTGTGCGTTGCTGAGGGTGGTGAAGGCGGAGACGGCGGCGGTGTGCAGCGCCTCGACCGTGCTTCGGCGTTCCGACAGTTCGCGCAGGCTGCGGTAGGCGTGGCTGGCGTGCAGGGCGGCGAGGTCGGTCCGGGCGGCTTCTTCCTCTTCGCGCAGGGTCTTCAGCCGGGCTTCTGACTCCTCCTCCTGCGTCCTCAGCTCTCTGGTCCGCTGTGCGGCGTCTCCGGTCGCCCGGCGTCGCTGCGCGAGGATCTCCAGCTCCCGGCTCACCGCCTGCGCGGAGGTGCGCAGGACACCGGACAGGTAGCCGCGGTAACTGGTGAGGAAGGTGCGCAGCGCCGTATCGGTGCGCTCCAGGCGGCCGAGTTCGTCGCGTACGGCGTCGAGGTCGTGGAGGTTGCGCGCGACCTTCTCGACCACGTCCTCGTCGAGTCCCGGCAAGGTCTCGCTCAGCAGGGAAGCAAGTCCACCGTGCTCGATACGGTCCCCGACGGTGGGCCGCCGCAGCCGGTGGAGGAGCTGGGTGAGGTTGCGGTAGCGGGTTGCGTCAGTGATGCCGAACAGTTCCCGGGCCACCCGCGAGCGGTGGACGACCGCGCGGTCGGTGACGTTGTCGGAGCCGACGATCTCCTTGAGCCGGTCGACCGGCAGGGGCTTTCCGTCTTCGACCAGGTGCAGGTCCTCACCGACGCGCAGCGGGGTGACGAAGAACGCCGGCAGCGCCTTCTGCGTCGACTTCGAGGCGCGGATGGCGGCGCCGAGGGTGAGGTGGCGATGGTCGCCGCCGTCGGTCGTGCCCCGGAACTCCACCCACAGGTAGCCGAGACGGTTGGTCTGCTCGAACCCGTCCAGCATCAGCCAGGCAAGAGTGGTCCGGCCGGTGCCCGTCGCGTCCAGTGCCCGTGAGTCGCCGTCCAGCAGATACGGGAGCAGCATTTCCAGGGCCTTGGACTTGCCCGCGCCGTTCTTGCCGCGCAGGAGCAGCCGTCCGTCGCCGAAGGCGAACTCCTGCTCGTCGTACTGCCAGACGTTCTGGATGCCCGCGCGGTGCAGCCGGAAGCGGGTGCGGGCGGTGGTGGTGGGGCCGGAACGCGGCAGGGGAATGAGGCCACGCGCATCGGTGGTCACAGCGGCAACTCCTCCTGAACGTCGGCGCCCTTGCCGGCTGCGGTGGCCGGGCGCACGGTCACGTGGGTGGCGTAGCGTGCCGCCGCGGCCAGCAGCACCCAGCTGTCACCGCCAGGACGTGCCCTGCGGACATCGGTCACGGTGCGTCCCTCCGGTGCCTCTTCGGCGTACCCCTCAGGCAGGCCGTCTCCGTCGGCACGCAGCCGACCGGTGCGGGCCATCAGCCGCATGCGGCTCAGCAGGTCCAGCACGGCCTCCCGCAAGGCGGGGATGTCCTCCAGGTAGCCGCGCTGCCAGTTGCTGCGCTGTCCGTACTCGGCGACCAGTTCGGCCAGCAGTTCGTCCACCAGGCCGTCCGGGACAGCCACGCCGATGACGAGCGTCCCTCCGGTCGCCGGGTGTCCGGGCTCCTGCGGCCGAAGGCGCTCCACGAGCCGTTCCACCAGCAGCAGCGCGGCCTGCGCGACCGTCCCGGTGCCAGGCAGGTGCAGGTCCGTCAGCTCGTCCTCTGGATCCACCAGCGCCACCCCCTCGGCGCGGATCTCCATCTCCAGGCCCAGAAGTTCGGAGAACGCCTGCGCTTCGCGGCGCTGCCGGGTGCGCAACCAGTCGCGTTCGGCGTCGGTCAGCTCGTCCAGGTAGACGACGGGTGTCTCGACGAGCATCCGACGCACATAGGTGCGAGGACCGCCGAACCCCGGGTCCGCTGCCCGCCGGACCAGGTCGGTGCCATCACGGGCCTGGGCGAGCGGGCCGGCGACGACGACACGGGCCAGCTCGCGGTCCACTGTGATCAGGGCCTCTCCGCCCGCATCCTGCGCGAGAGCGGCCACATGGCCCTCGGTCTCGATGAGGACGCCCCACTCGACCAGCAGGCGCAGAGCCGCTACCAAGGTCCGTTTCCCGGCCGCCCTACCTGTCTCCTCCAGCTCGATCTCCGCGTCGGCCGCGGCGGCCCTGATGTCGGCCACCAGCTGTGAAAGCAGCAGTTGTTCGGGTGCGGTCACCAGCACGGACAGGGCCAACGCGAGACAGGCGTAGGTGTGCGGGGTGAAGGGGGTGCCGGTGGCGCGCTCCAGCCGGCGGCCCGCGCCTGCTCCCAACCCCGCCTTGAACAGCCGGGCGTAGGAGCTGTCGACCAGCAGGCGGTAGCCGAGCACCTGCTGGAACCGCTTGCCCAGCCAGTCGGCGTGCCTGCGGATCAGCGGGAAGAGGTCGGCGTGCGGTCCGTCCGAGGTGACCAGCGGATGGGCGAGCAGCAGCCGGGAGGCGCTGCGGCGCTCGGCGGCCAGGGCGACGTCGTGTGCCGAGGGGAGGGTCATGACACGCTCACCTCGACATCGCCGTCGGCCGCGTCGGAGGAGGTACGGCCGACCTCCAGCTCAAGGTCGTCCAGCAGCAGGTCGCCGTCGACCGAGTGCAAGACGCACCGGGCGCCCGCCGTGCGCCGCACGGTGAGCCGGATTCCCAGCTCGGCGTCCTCGCTGTGCGCCTGGTCGAGGTCGAATTCCGTCGCGTCCACCCCGTCCGTGCCGGCGCGAAGCCTCAACTGCGCATTCCCGAGTGCGGTGGCCAGCAGCTCAAGGAGCAGACCGAGCGCTGCAGAGGTGAGACGCACCTCGGCGAACCGGCCTGAGGCACTGCGCAGTTCGTCCGCCGCCGCTGCCCTGGCCGCCGCCCGCTCACGGGCTGCCTCCCGCAGCCGCCTTTTCTGCGCGGAGTGGTCCTCCACCGCGGACGTCCGGCCCCGCTGGGCGCGGCTGCCCCTTTCCCGCAGGGCCACCGGCACCTCGACCACCGGCCCGGTCCACCAGCTCGTGTAGGCGGGCACCACCTCGTCGGTGGCCGGGGGTATGCCCAGATGACGGGCGCCATACAGCCCGAAGGCGGCGACGGCGATGTCATGTGCGTCCTGCGGCGCCGCTTCCTCGAACCACTGGGCCAGCCGCAGCAGGTCCGTGCGCCGGGACATCTCCCCGGTTGCCGACCGCAGCATCCGCTTGGCGTTGGCGAGCAGCGACTGCAACGCGCGCAGGGTGGCGTCCCGCAGTTGATCGACCTGGCTGCCCTGTCCGTCGGTGTCGCTGAACCAGCCGCGCAGGCCCTCCCAGTCCGTGAACTCGCGCCCACGGCTGCGCTGCACCCGTGTCTCCAGTCGGCCGTCGCTCTGCGGTGACAGGCCGGTGAGGCCCTGTGCGTGGGCGTCCAGCCGGGCCAGCAGACCCGGGATGTGCGGCCACAGCTTGTCCAGTGCCGCCGAGATCCGGGGCGCGCGGAACGCCACGTCTTCAGTGATCGCCTCGACGTAGTCGAGGAGCAGCTCCTTGAACCCCTGGTACTCGGCGCTGTCCAGGTCGTACCGGGCCAGCACCTGGCCGAGGTAGGCGTAGAAGTCCCGGATGGAATCCGCGAACTCGGTGAACTGCACGAACAGCGTGCTGACCCGCTCCAGCCCGTTCTGCGGTTCGATGCCGCCGGGCGCGGTCACGAGCTCGGCCAGCTCCCTGAGCCCGCGCTCGACCAGGGCGAGCAGCTCGTTGCTCACCTCCCGGGCGGCGTCCGCCTCGGCCAGGACACCATCGGCGTCCCGCTGGATGCGCTCGCCCAGCTTCGACAACTGGTAGCGCGCGCGGGACCGCTGGTACTCGCTGATACTGGACGCCTTCACCGTGTGGCTGCTGCGCAGCAGGTTGCCCCACTTCACCAGCCGTTCCAGTCGGTCGGTGAGGGTGTCGGCGTCGAGCCCGGCGGCAGGGCCGCCGGCCTGGCGCAGCTTGGCCAGGACATCCGGTGCGGCCAGGTCCGCCAGCAGGGTCCCGCAGAAGACACGCATGATCGCCAGGTACTCCAGCCGCTCGGGGGCGCTGAGGTAGGAGTACGCGTCCAGCCGGCGGCGTGCTTCGTCGTGGGCGTCCTGGGCTGCGCCGCGTGCGTGGGCCTCCATGCCTGTGAGGTTACGCGGAGCGTTCGATGGCTATCGGTGTGTGGCTGAAAATCTCCCGACGCTGGCAGGCAACAACTCGGTCCATTGTCGACCGCTCCGTCAGCGGCAGGCTCGAAGCCAGGCGTTGGGTAGAAGAGCTGCACCTCGGGCGCAAGGTAAGGGATTCCGGTCGGACTCCTCCGTCCCACTCGCCCGAGCGGAAGTCGGACCCGTGGGGTGCCCCGCGAGACCCACTGGCCGCCCTCGGCCTCGTCCAGCATGAGCTGCACCGACCAGGGCGTCTCGGGTGCGTCTGCACCAGATGTCGTGGAGGGGCACTTCAAGCGTCTCTCCCGGACGCCAGGGACGAAAGCGCCCCGCGCCAGGCGGGTCCGCAACGTGCATGTCCCAGTCGCTCAGCATCTCTCGCGCGAGTGGTTGGTCGCGGCGGAGGACCAGGACGTCGAGATCACCGTGCGGGCGTAGCTCGCGACCGACGGCGAGTTCGATCGCGTACCCGCCGGCGATCCACCACGGGAAGTCGGCTCCGGCGAACATCACGGCCAGGTCTTCGGGACGAGCAGGCACCCAGCGCCATGAGCTTGGGGGTGTGCATCTCCGTGGCGCCCTGCGCGTAGGCGGACTCGCGCATCCCCTGTTCCAGGGTGGTCTGCACGGCGAACATCAACTGGGCGGCGGGACGGCGGCGCACGTCCAGGAAACGCCAGTCCAGCCGGTGCTCGATCTCCCCGTCTGCTCGTCGATCGGCAGCGGGGTGGCGGCCGGGTTCAGGACCTCGACGGCCTCTGGCACGATCTCCAGGCTGCCGTGCTTGACCTGGGCGGCGTCCACGACCCGTCCGGTGATCTTGACGGCGGATTCGGGAGTGAGGGCTTGGAGCCGGGCCTCCAGCGGCCCGTTGTCACGCTTGTGGGTCACCTGCACCATGCCGGTTCCGTCGCGTACGGCGAGGAATTGCGTCTTGCTCTGCAGGCGCAGGGTGTTCACCCAGCCGCAGACGGTGACGGTACGGCCGACGTGTTCTTGCAGGTCGGAGACGTGTACGCGGCTTTGGATCATTGCGGTCCTCCGAAGGACATCGTCGTGATCCCTTGGGAGTGCGGGCGAGAAGGGCAGCTCGCGATACCACCGCACTTTCACCGCCACCAGGTGGCGGCCTCGTTCGGGCCCGGTGACGGGGGCCGGCCGGCGAGGCACTGGGCACACCACAGGGGGCCGGTCCTCCCCGCGCTCGGGAGGGTCTTCGCCTCGGGGCGCGAGACCGCCTTCCCAGCTGCCGGCCGCTCTCTCTGCTCGCGTGGTCCCTGGCTACTCGTCTCCGTCCACGCGTTGCCAGGAAGGATACGAACGCCGTGATCGCGTCCGCAATCGAGAAACCCCTTGGTGACTCCCTCAGCGTGCGTGCTTCCGTGTCGTGCACGACCGTGGATGGACCAGACGTCGGCGAAGTTGCTGCCATATCCTCCCCGCGTGGGGACGACAGAAGTCGACTGGGCGTATGAGCTGGCTGGCGAGCTGTTGCGGGACAGTCTTGCGCGCAGATGGGCACACACGCAGGGCGTTGCCGCCTGTGCCCGGACGCTGACGCCGCTGGTCGGCGACGACGCCGAGGTCCTGGAATCCGCGGCGGTGCTCCACGACATCGGCTATGCGCCCCCGCTTGTCGAGACCGGATTCCATCCGCTGGACGGAGCCCGCTACCTGAGGGACGCACACGCGGCGGACGAGCGGGTTGTCAGGCTGGTGGCGAACCACACCTACGCCCTCCTGGAAGCCGAGGAGCGCGGCCTGCGCGACGAGCTGGCCGCTGAGTTCCCCCTCCTGAATGATTCGCTGCTCGTCGATGCGCTGGTCTACTGCGACATGACGACGACGCCGGACGGCCTGCGGACGACGTCAGAAGAGCGGCTGCGGGAGATCTTGGACCGCTATGGGGAGGACAGCGTGGTGGGACGTTTCATCCGCCGGGCCGCGCCGCACATCCACGCGAGCGTGGATCGAGTGCGGGCGGCTGCGGCCGAGGCCGGCGTCCAGCTGGGAGCGTAAGTCGTCATCCGAGGTACGGATACGCCCCGGTGAGGTAGTGGCCGAGCTGCTCGTGCATGCTCGGGTGGATGTCGAGCGTGTGAAGGTCGTCCGGCTGGACCCACCGCACGCCGTCGGCCTCGTCGTTGACGGTCGGCTTGCCGCCGACGGGGCGGCCGATGTACACGGCCTCGTACTGCTGCCGGATCTCGCCGTCGGTGTACTCAATGATGTGCTCCGGGTTGGAGTAGACACCAAGGAAGCCGGTGACCTCGGCGACGATGCCGGTCTCCTCCTCACACTCGCGCACGGCGCATTGGGCCGGTGTCTCGCCGATGTCCTGGGCGCCGCCGGGCAGGGCCCACTGGCCGGTGTCGCGGCGTCGCTGGAGGAGGATGGCGCCTTCGTCGTTGATCACGAGCAGGTTGCTGGCGGGGATGAGGGTGTTGGCCTTGGGGGCCTTGGGGTCGTGGTAATACTCGGTCCTGCCCACGGTGGTGCTACTCCTGCCTGTCGGGCGCCCAGGGGCGCGCGGATGCCCACACGGCCTCGAAGCTGTCGCTGTACCGCTGGAACCACTCCCCGCCGTCGGTATTGCGGAGCTGGAGAAGCGGGTTGGCGCTGGCCGGCTGGCCCCAGATGTGCGGGTTGACCATAAGGTGGTCGTCGTATCGGAAGATCGAGTTGTAGAGCGTCGTGTCGTGAAGGCGCACCTCACAGCCTGGGTAGCCCACGAGGTCGCAGTAGTAGGTGAGGGACGCCTTGATCTTGGCCGCGAGCGTGTCTCCGATGCCCTCCTCCCTGCCCCTGACACGGACCGCCTCCCCGTCCGGATCACCGAAACACAGCCGGACGCGCACGCCCGCCTGCGCCCTTTCCTGGAGCATGCTCGCGATGTGCGGGTTCGTCTGCGCGAAGAAGGTGCCAGAGAACACAAGCACGTCAACCTGCTTCATGGCGCTCAGCAGCAGGGAGAACCACACATCGCGTGGGACGCTCGCCCGGTTGGGATAAGTGTCGACGAGTTCCGAGCGGGCCGCGCCGAGCCGCTGAGCCCCCTGGCCGCTGTCGGGCCACAGGTATGTCTCGTCGACCCGCAGCAGGTTCGCGACCGTCCAACGGTGCCGGCGGTGAGGGACTCGGCCCCCGACCCACCGGCTGGCGGTCTTGGGATCCACGGAGCAGGCTTCGGCCAACTCCTCCACAGTCAGGCCACGTTGCACGAGTGCGGAACGCAGTCGCTCATTCACTCAGGCAAGCCAACCGGACCATGACCGCAGGCCGCAAGTGCGATGAGCCCGCTGGACGCGGTTGTGGCCGGAACTGTTCGTACGCCTACGCTGGACCGGTGCCACTGATCGTGCTCTGGGACATCGACCACACCCTCATCGAGAACGCCGGCGTCAGCAAGGAGATCTACGCCGCCGCATTCGAAGACGTCGCCGGCCGTGCCGCTGACCATCCTGCCCGCACCGAGGGCCGGACCGACCGGCTGATCCTCGGCGGGATGTTCCGCGACCATGGGATGGAGCCCCCGGAGTGGGGGTTGATCCAGCCCGCCCTGGAGGCCGCCGGCGCGGCACGGGAGGCTGATCTCGCCCGTCGTGGCCGGGCACTTCCCGGTGCCCGCGAGGCGCTCGCCGCGGTGGCGGCCGAGCCCGGCATGATCTCCTCGGTCCTCACCGGGAACGTCCGGGCGAACGCCCGTGTCAAGCTCAGGGCTTTTGGACTGGACGGTCTGGTCGACATCGAGTGCGGAGCGTATGGAGCGGACGCGACGGACCGGGCGGACCTGGTCGACGTCGCCCGGTCCCGTGTGCGGGCGGCTTATGGCACGCCACCAGACACGCCGGTGGTCCTCATCGGTGATACGCCGCGTGACGTCCAAGCCGCCCTCGACTCCGGTGCGCATGTGATCGGCGTGGCCTCTGGCGTCCACAGCGCGGACGAACTGAGGGCGGCCGGCGCGGGCACCGTGCTCACCGATCTCACGGACGTCGCCGCCTTGATGCGTCACCTCCGGTCGCTGACGCACGCCGCCTGCTGAGAAACGTCCCAGGACGTCCGTAAGAAGTCCCTGCGCGTGGTTCGCCGTCCTACCGTGCGACGGCACGCTCTTGGGAGCCGTCGGCGGAGCGTCCCCCGCGCTCCGCCGACGTGCCATCCCTCTCCGGCCTCATGGATGGAGCACGCGCGTGACAGCTTTACTCGGCGGACAGGCGGGCGCGGCGTCCACACTCGCAGACGTGGAGCGGCTCGCGCAGCGGTACGGGGTGCCGGTCGAAGACGCCCTGCTCATCTCGATCAACCTCCACGGAATCGACGGGGAAGCACCGCGTCACCGCGCCCGCTTGCAGGTGCGACTGGACAGCGCACGATCCGTGCCCTGGCAGCTCATCGTCCCGCTGAATGCGGCGGAGTCGCCCTTCAGGCTGATGGACGATGGGCAACTGCTGCTGGGGGGTGCCCCGGTCGGCACGGTGGAGAGAATCGACGCCGATGAGGCGGTCGGTGGCTACTTCCGCGACGACGGCACCGCCTTGACGCTCAATCCGAATGCCCGTAGCCGCTGCGTGGGTTGCGCCTTCTGCCCCAACACCTTTGAGGCAGCGGCGGACCCTCGGCTGTCGGAAGAACAGGACCTCCGGGAGCTCCTCGCCGCGCTGCGCGAGCAGCATCCCAGGCGGGACCTTACGGAAGTCCGAGAGGTCACCGTCTCCACCGGATGCTTCGAGCGGGAGCCCGCGGCCGTCGACCACATGCGGGCCCTGCGATCGGTTCTGGCCGAGTACGGCATCGAAGCCAGGCTCGGCTTCCTCACCTCGGTGCTTCACTCCAGGCAGGCGTTCGACGAGCTTGCCGACATCGGCCCCTTCGTGCTCCGGCTCACCGCTGAATGCTTCACGCGACGGGACCTCCTGTTGAAGGCCAGCAAGGCGGTGCTGACGACCGCCTCGATGCCGGAAGTGATGAGGCGGGCGGTCGCCGCCGGCCACGGGACGTCGTTCACGTACATCGCGGGCCTGGACGACCTCGACGCACTCCGCACCGGCGTAGAGGCCCTCGCGCCGTACGTGACGGAGTTCCCGAACTTCCAGGTCTACCAGGCCCACAACCGCATCATGGCCGGCCTGCGCGCCTCCGGAGCCCATGAGCTTGAGTACTACCTCCGCGCCCGCGCCGAGATAGAGAAGATCATGAAGCCCTCCGGACTGCGGCCCACGGCATGGGAGTGCTATCGCCCCCTGTGGTACTTCACCTTCGCTGACGAGACACTGGTCGGCGCATGATGGAGAACGATGCCGTTCTGGCCGAGGCCCTGTGGCGAGCCATCTGCTACGCCTCGGTGTGCCAACTCCACCTACGGGACAACGTCCTGCTCAGCCGGCCGCTGACCGCCGCACATGTGAAGGAGCGACCGTCCGGCCACTGGGGGACCGTGCCGGGCACCGCCTTCGCCTTGACCCACCTCGCCCTTGCCGCCGGGGCTCTTGACGGGGAAGTCGGCCTCGTGCCACTGCTCGGAGCCGGTCATGCCGGCGTGGTCCAGCTCTCGGCGTCCTGGGTGACAGGTGAGTTGGGCAAGCTGCGCCCGGAGTTTGGCCCGGACGCCGACGGCCTGCGTCGGTTCTCCCAGGCTTTCCCTGATGTGGAAGGGCTGGGAGCCGAAGTCACCCCGGCGCTTCCGGCCGGTGCCTTTCTCGGTGGGCGACTCGGGGGCTGCCTGCCCTTCGCGCAAGGGGTCGCGCTCGACGCTCCCGGGAGGGTCGTCGTGCCTGTGATCGGTGACGGCGAGTGCGAGACCCCGACGACCGCATCGGCCTGGCTCGCCCACGGAGATCTCACCGGTGCCGCAGTACTTCCCGTGGTGCACGTGAACGGCTTCCGCATGGGCGGTCCCTCACTGCTCGGACGACTGGACGACGTCCGGCTCCGGGCGTACTTCGCCGGTATGGGATGGCGGGCTGTGATCGTCCACGTCACCGTCGGATCGCAGGCGGAGCACGCAGTCTTCCACGCCGCCCTCTGGGACGTCCTGGAGGCCACTGTCGTAGGCCGGCCCACGGCACTGGTCCTGCGCTGCGTCAAGGGATGGACCGGCCCTCTGGCCCTGGGCGGCCAGACGCTTATCGGTACGCCCACTCTGCACAAGACACCTCTCACAAACCCTCGCGCCGACGCGGAACAGCTGTCGCAGCTCGATGACTGGCTTGCCTCCTACCGGCCTTCCCAGCTGTTCGACACGCGGGGGCGAAGCCGAGGGCCCTTGGCGGAGGCAGTCGCCCAGGTCCGCTGGTGCGTCCTGCCCCGCGCGCGGTCGGTCATCCCGGACGCCCCGCCAGTACCCAATGCTGCCTCGTTCACGAGCGCGGTCACTGGGACAGTCCGGCGGCATGCAGAACGAGGGGACTTCCTGCTCCTCAGCCCCGACGAACTGGCCTCCAATCGGCTTGCTGACCTCGCACGTGAGCGATGGGCTCACGAGCTGCTGGCGGAGGAGGTGCTGCTGGAGTGGCTCGCCGGCTGGACCGCGAGCGGGCGACGGGGCCTGCTCGTGTCGTACGAGAGCTTCGCCCCTCTGCTCACCAGCGGCTTGGTGGCTCACATCAAGCAGCGACGCCTCGACGGCGCGAAGGGCCTGCCCAGCCTCAACCTCCTCCTGACCAGCTACGGCTGGCACAACGTCCACACCCACGGCGACCCGTCCCTCGCCACTGCCCTGTTGGCCCTCGGTGCTCCCGGAGTGCATGTGCTGACGCCGGCGGACCCGACTCGTACGGCGGTTGTCCTGGATGAGGCGCTCGACTCGATGGACCGCGTCAACTTGATCATCACCGGCAAGCACAACCGCACGCTCCACCCGGAACATTCGCTGGACGAGGAGCGGAGCCGTGGTCTCGCGGTGTGGTCGCACCTCAGCGACCATGACGAGCCCGACCTGACGATCGTGACAGCGGGAGACATCCCCGCTGCCGTAGCCACGGAAGCCGTCGACCGTATTCGCGACCGTCACCGGTGCGGGGTCCGCGTCGTCAGCCTGCTGGACCTCACGGTTCTCGGTGCCCCGGGCACCTGGCCGAGGGGTCTGAACGGTTGCGAAGTCGAGCACTATCTCGGTTCCCACGCTTCCGTTCTCTTCCTCACCCTGGGCCACCCCGCAGCTGTATGGGGGCTGTTGGCGGGGAGGCTCCGCCGCCCCGTCGACGTCATCGGCTGGCAGGAGCCCGCCAGACCGATGCCGCAGCGCGATCTCGCCCGCACCATGGACATGGACGTGCCCGGAGTCGAGCGAGCCGCCGACCTCCTCCTGGCATCTCGCGAGGTGGTCCGATGACCTCGTGGACCATCCAGGACCTCCACGTGGTCCAGACGAGGCAGCCGACGGCAGCCGGGGACGACACCTTCTTCGTCGCGGTCCGAGCTGGGCTCGCGCTCGGCTGGTACGGCCCAGTCGGCGAACGCGTGGGACGCTACGTGAACGACGTGCTGGCCCCTGAGACGAAGGACGCTCTGGTCACTGACCACGCCGGCTTGCTGGACCGTCTGCGGGCCGCGGCTCGCAGACGGCCTAGCGAGGTTGCCTCGTGGGCTGTCGGCACGGTCGACTGCGCTGTCTGGGACCTCCACGGCCGACTCGCCGAGCGCACCGTGGCCGAACTCCTCACCACCATGGCCCCTCGGCCGCTGATCCCGGCGTACGCCTCCTGGCTCACCCAGGACCTCAGCAGCATCAACAGCCCCAACGTATTGGCCGGCGTCATGGCAGGCGGCTGGAGCTTCACCAAGTGGGGGCTTCGCCGGAATCCGTCCGACCCATCAGGGGAAGCGGCGGCCCGCATGGCCCAGGCGGTCGAGTGCTGCTCTCACGCTCTCGACGCGCCGCTCGCCGTCGACGCGGTCGGCACCTGGACACCGGCCGTGGCCCTGGCCTTCGCACAGGTAGCCGACCCCTCCTGCCTTCGGTGGCTGGAGGACCCGCTCCCGAGTCACGACGCGGACACCTACGAGCTTCTGGCGGCCACCCCGCTCCCCTTGGCAGTCGGCGAACGCGCGCACTGCGACGAGGACCCCGTCGGCCTGATCCAGTACATACGGCCCACTGCCCTGACCCTCGACGCCGTCGGATGCGGCGGACTGACCCGAGCGGCGCAAATCATCCCAGTCGCTCAGGCCCAGGGTGTCCCCGTGTACCCGCACGGCCGCTCGTTCGTGCCCGGCCTCCACCTCGCCGCCGCCTACCCCCACGCCGTTCCGGCCGTCGAGTACCGGCTGCGTTGGGAGCCCGGACGCCAACGCCTCTACGAGATGCCGCTCCGCCCTGAAAACGGCCACATCCGCCTGCCGAACGCCCCTGGTCTCGGCACCACGCCAAGGAGCACAGCATGCCCAGCGCCCCACTGAACGTTCCCGTCGAGGGCACGGTCACCCACAGCCCCGAAGGACCCCTGCTCCGCCTGGCGCGACGACTTGACGGCCACGACACCTTCCTCACCGGAAGCCTGGACATCGCAAACTCGTCCATCCCCGTACGCATCCTGACCCTGGACGACGTCACCGTCCTGCGGCCCACGAGCGAGTTCCCCGCGCCGGCCGACGGCGAGCACTGGCACGGTCGACTCCACCTGCCGCACGGATTGCGCCCGCGCAGCATCCCACCGGACCTCAACGCCGCCGCCGATCAGAAAGGGCGATCACTCGACGCGCTCGATGAGGCGGAGTTGCGGTACGCCCTCACGTTCCTGTCGGAAGCCACCACCCCGGAAATCCGGCAGGCCCGAATCGAAGCCGTCGTCTCCGCGCTCCCGGCCACCGCGGGGAGGACACGATGACGACACGACCCGAACTGCTGGTCTCGGTGGACGTCGGGGGCACCCTGGGCATGGCCGACGGACCCGGCCTGACGATGCGGCTGGTCGAAGCGTCACCGCTCCCTCCGGCCCGTACCCGCGAGATCCTTCGCTCCAGCCTCCACACCCGACCGGCCCTGACCGACTCCCTGGTGCACGAGGTCTGCGACGCCATCCAGGTGCCGGCGGAGACGTTCCCCCGCGATGTGCCGCCGGCCCCGTTCAGCCTCTACCCCGGCACGACCGAGGCCCTGCGCCAGATCAGCTCTATAGCCACCGTCGTCACCCTCTCCAACGTGACCTGCGTCGACGCCGACACCGACGGAATGCGCAGGCTCCTCTCCCCGTGGGTGAGCGACTTCTTTCCGTCCTGCCGCATCGGCCATACCAAGCCCGACCGCCGGGCCTTCCAGGCCGTGACCGACCACTTCCACACGGACCCAAGTGGCCTGATCCACGTCGGTGACGACTGGACGTGCGACATCGTGGGTGCCATCGAAGCAGGGGCGCGCGCCATGTGGATCTCGCGCGGAAGGCAGGTCCCCGACGTGGCCCTTCTCGTTGACCACGGTGTGCTCGTCGCCGACGACTTGGCGGCTGCCGCCGCCCACATCCAGCACCTCGCACCACGGAGCGCCACATGAGCCTGTTCACCGGAACCGCCAGCTACTACCGCCAGTTCCGCCCCGGCATCCCCGAAGACGTCGCCGCGGCCCTGGACCAGGCCGCCCCCGCCTGGACCGACGGTCCGCGACGCCTGCTCGACGTCGGCACCGGCACCGGACTGGTCGCCGAGGCGCTGCTCGGTCGCTTCGACGACATCATCGCCATCGACAACGACGCCGACATGCTCGCCGCGGCGGAGTCGGCACTCCGCCCGAAGCTCCCCGAGGGCACGCGGTTGTCGCTCGTCGAGAGCACCGCCGAAGACTTCGTGCCGCCCGCGGGCTGGAAGGCAGAACTGGTCACAATCTGCCGCGCGTTCCACTGGCTCGACCAGGCCGCCGTGCTGGCGCGACTGGACGATCAGGTCGCGCCCGACGGTGTCGTCGCCATCTTCGGCGACAGCAGCTTCTGGACCGCCACCAGTCCCTGGAAGGAAGCCGTCCGTGACGTCATCAAGACGTTCCTCGGCGAGGAACGGCGGGCCGGCTCCGGCACCTTCCAGCACCACAACCGCCCGTACAGCGAGATTATGGAGGAGTCTCCCTTCGACCAGGTCGAGGAGGCCCGGATCCCCGTCCACCGAACCTGGACCACCGAGAGCATCCTCGGCTACCTCTACTCCACCTCCTTCGCCGCACCCCCCCTCTTCGGCGACCGGCTGCCGGAATTCGAGACTGCGGTCAAGGAGCGGCTCGCAGACTTCAGCGAGGACGACACCTTCCCGGAGGAGAACGAGTTCCTGATCCGCTTCGGGCGGCGGAGCAGGAGGTGACCAGCCGGAGCACCAGACGGGCGTTCGCCGCGCTCACCGCCCCTCGTGTGGCGGCCGAGCTCGGCGAACGGTCCGTGCTCTGCCTGCCGCTCGGGTCGGTCGAACAGCACGGTCCGCACCTGCCGTTGGACACCGACACCGTCATCGCCGAGCAATTCGCGCACCGTCTGGCCGCGCACTCAGCGGACCGGCACGACCTGTGGGTCGGGCCGGCCATCCCCTACGGCCTCTCGCCCGAGCACGCCGGCGTGCCGGGGACCATCACGCTGGACCTCCACCTGTACGCGACGCTGATCACCACGCTCGTGGCCGAGTACATCCGCTCCACGGGGGTCGGCTCCGTGCTCCTCGTCAATGGCCACGGCGGCAACCGCGGCGTGCTGGAGGCGGTTGTCCACCAGCTCCGCCACTCCCACGGCGTCACCACCTGCGTGTTGCACCCGGCCGCACTCGCCGCCGGCCGCGTCCCGATGGGCAGCGAGTTGCCCGAGGTGCATGCCGGATTGTTGGAGACCGCCCTCATGCTCGCCCTTGACCCGGACCGGGTCCGGCTGGACCTCCTGCCGGGCGAGGCGTTCCCCGACCCCGGCCGGCGCCGGTCGATCGGCCACCTCGTACTCGATCGCGGCGTGACGTGGCCCTGGTCCTCCGACGACCCCGAGCTCGCCGCCGATGGTGTCATCGGCGGTGATCCGCGCAACGCCACCCCGGAGCTGGGTCAGAAGCTCCTCGCCGCAGCGCTCGACGCGAGCACGCACATCCTCGACCGCTTCCACAGGGCCACGTCCCCTGGTCCGTCGCAGACCTTACGGAGGCACCATGCCCCTCACGCCTGAGGAGAAGGACACCTTCAAACGGGATGGCGTCCTCGTGCGCCGTGCGCTGGTCGCCCCGGCACTCGTCCAACGCGCCGCCTCGTTGGTCGGGAGCTGGTACAGCGGTCTGAGGCCCAGCGAAGTTCCGGCCTACAGCCAGCGCACCTTCGCCCCTGAACTCGGGAGCCACCCCGACATCCTCGCCCTGTACGAGGAGACGGATGCGGCCGAACTTGCCACCGGCCTCCTCGGAGACGCCCTCCCCGTCACCATGGCCCAGATCCAGATCCGCGTACCCGAGTCGGAATTCCCCGGCGTGCAACCCGAGAAGGCGATGCACGTGGACGGGGTCTCCTGTCCTCACCTCGACCCGCGAGAACTGCGCACCTTCTCGCTCCTCGTCGGCGTCGTTCTGTCCGACGTGAGCAGCGCGCAGGACGGGGCCCTGCACTACCAGCCGGGCGGTCACCACACCATGGCGGACTGGTTCCGGACCCAGTGGACGCTCGGCATGACGGAGCAGGTGCCCCCAGAGGTCGACCAGGAGCGGGGTGTCCCTCTGCTCGGTGCCCCCGGCGACGTCCTGCTCATGCACCACCTCGTCCCGCATTCGGTGGGCCGGAACCTCACCCCCTTCCCCAGGGTGATGGCCTACTTCCGCGTTTCCCACCCGGACCACGCCGGCCGCCGCCTCGAAGCTCTGCGCGACCCGTGGCTCGACTATCCGCCCCTCGCCGCGACCCCTCAGCCCGCAGCCGAAAAGGAGTAGCTCATGCGTCTCATCGGACCCGAAGACCTCGATGCCGCGGTACAGGCGATTGAGGCCGGAGGACTCGTCGTCGTCCCGACCCGGCGCTGGTACATGGTCTGCGCCGACTCGAGCAACGCGCGGGCATGCGACGACATCATCACGGGCAAGCGCCGCCCGAGCGGCAAGCCACTCGCCTATGTGGCCACCTCCACCGCCTCCTGTGAGGAACGCTTTATCCTCAGCCCGGACGGCAGGCGCCTCGCGACGGCCTTCTGGCCCGGTGATCTCGCACTGCGGCTGCCGTGGAAGAACGCCGAAGATGCCGCCCAGCACGGGGCAGTCGGATCTCCCGCCCTGGTCACGATGGCCCCGGACATCCTCGGAGACCTCGCGTCGGCGGTGAAAGTCCCTCTCGCGGCGACCACAGCGAACATCTCCGGAGACGCCGGCCCGAACGACCCCGGGCCGGCCATCACGATCGACCAGGTCTACGCCTTCCTGGCCGCCTCGGGCCTGGAACCCGACGTCATCATCGACGGCGGAGTGTGCCCGGCAGCGAACCACATGACCATCGTCGACTGCTTCACCCCGGAGGCCCGGCTGGTGCGTACGGGCCTCGTCCACCAGCGGGCCATCTCGGCGGCGCTCGGCACCGAGATCCGGACCGCCTGACGACTTCGCCTCCTCCTGCCAAGCAGACAGGAGCGGACTACCGGAGCGAACATGATGCCTACGACCGGAGGGCAACCCGCTCTTGACATGCGCCCGGCAAGAGATGGCGAACGCGCTGCGGCGAGTCCTCGAAGACGCTTCTATGGGGCGCTGGGAAGGCCCCCGAGACCTGCTGACCACTACCGGTGCCGACTGGGACCGCCGGATCTTCCGACTTCAGGTGCTCGCCGAAGCGGGTGCTCGGCTGCGTTTCGCCGACACGTGGGCGAAGGCGGAACCGCGCTCGCCGCACGCACTGGCTCTCCTCGCGAACGTTCAGGCCCTCCGCGCGATGATCGCCGGGCAGAACGGCGGCCGGTCACTGATGGAGGAAGCGTGGGCCACCTGCCGCACCGCGCTGGGAGTGTGGCCGGATGATGTGGCGCCCCTGGTAGTGATGCTGGCGTTGCTGCGGACCCATGCACCGGACCGGGGTCGAGCGCGGTCAGGCCCTTGCCGTTCATGGTGGGGTCCAACCGGTCGGCCTCCGCCTTCCCCCAAGCCGACCACTCTCGCAGCCTCTCGGCTTCGACGGCGTTGTCCGATGTCGCGGCGGCTTCGTCCAGTGCGCCGCAGAACACGCGGATCTCTCCGGCCACCTTCCACTGCTCCAGGGCTGTGCCGAAGTGCTCCGCCCGTACGGCGTGCACCGCCTTGATCGAGGCGGCACTGATGGCCGACTCCCACTCCCGACGCACGCGCTCCTCCCGCTCCGCTTCCAGACGACGACGCTCCGCCTCCTGCCGCTCCCGCTCCTCGCGCAGGCGCCGCTGTTCGGCCTCCCGTTCCAGCCGAGCCCGCTCCTGCTCCTCCGCGCGAGCCTTCAGCGCCCGGAAGACGAACCGACCTGCTCCTCCAACGGCTTACGTCGCCATTACGTGAGCGGTGGCAAACGGCTGCTTCTGGCGGCATATACGCGAAGACCCCGGCCTCAGCGTTTCCGCTGGTGACGGGGTCTTTGGGCACCTCATGCTGGGTGCCCCCGGCAGGATTCGAACCTGCGCACACGGCTCCGGAGCCCAGGTGAGCTCACTGGGTCGACACCCCTCTGACCTGCGCCAATGATGCCCCATGTCGAGCAGCCAACCAAGATCATTACGTCCCCATTACGCAGGTGACCTGTCGGCCTCGGCATGCGCCCCGTATGGTCGGTCACATGATCTCGGGCAGCGACGGCGAGTGGGACGACGGCGGCGACACGGAGTTCACGGCCGGGGGTACGGCGCCCGTCCTCCGAGACGCCTGCCGCTCCGTCGGCCTCGACCCGACCGGCGCCGAGTTGCTCCGGCTTGGCTCCAACGCCGTGTACCGCTTGGTCTCGGAACCGGTGATTGTCCGCATTGCTCGTGACCCTGCCGTCCTTCCTGAGATGGAACGAGCCGTAGACGTCGCCCGCTGGCTGGAGCAGTCCAACTTCCCGGCCGCGCGCGTTCCGCGGGACACCGCCCAACCTGTGGTCGTCGGTGGCAGGGTCGTGACCTTCTGGGAGAGCGTCCAGGAGCGGGAGGAGTACGCCACGGTAGGCGAGCTTGCAGATCTGTTAAAGCGCCTACACTGGCTGGAGGAGCCCGAATCCATGGGCCTGCCGTACTTCGACCCACACGCCAAGCTGGCCTCGTCCCTGGCGGGCCTGGACGGCATCTCAGACAGGGACCGAGAGTTCCTGGAGGGGCGGGCGGCCGAGCTGGCCAAGGAGTACGACCGCCTGGACTTCGTCCTTCCCTTCGGGATGATCCACGGTGATGCCAACATTGGGAACGTCCTCCGTCACCGCGACGGCCACGCCGTCCTGATCGATCTCGACGGCCTCGCCCTGGCCCCGCGTGAGTGGGACCTGATCCTCACCGCGATCTACTACGAGCGGTACGGGTGGCACACCCGCGAGGAGTACGCGGAGTTCGTCCACCGATATGGCTTCGACCTGATGAACTGGCCCGGCTACGAAACCCTCGGGGACCTCCGCGAACTGATGATGGTGGCGTGGATCGGGCACCAGGTGACGACGAGCGAGCGCTTCGCGGCCGAGTTCGAGAAGCGCATGTACTCCCTTCGGACCGGTGAGGGCCGGGACACGTGGGGCGCCTTCTGAACAACCTCGTCCACTGCCTGCCGACTCAACGAGCGGCAGGACCGCCGGCTACGGCTGCCACCCACAACCGGTGCTCGCCTACCTGCTCCGCGAACGCCTGGGACACCGCATTGTCCCCTGCCGCGAGCAGATTCGCCCGGAACTCAGCCAGGTAACTCACGCATCGTGCGGACTTCAGGTTCTCCCCGAGATCCAGCGCATCCACCGCCACCCGGCAGGCCTCCTCGATGTCGTCGGCGCGTAGGTGGGCGTCGGCCAGCACCATCGTCGCGAAGAAGTCGCTCCGCACGTGGCTGCCGCTCATCGCGTTCTCCGCATGGGCAACCGCCTGCCTGGCGCTGTTGACGTCCCTGAAGCAGTGCGCTGCTTCGGCGGCCAACTCGGCCTCGTCGAAGTAGGCGATCCACTCGGGCTCGTCGTCGCTGTTCCTGCCCTCCAGCGCTCGTGTCGCCGCCGCCAGAGCTGCTTCACACCCTCGGACATCCCCTGTACGGGCCAGCGCGCGAGCCTCCATCGCATGGAACTGGGCTCGGAGCGTCGGCGTCGCCACCGCGGAGATGCCCATCAGGGCGGCACGGGCGAGCGTCGCTGCCTCGGTGTACCGGCCGAGGAAGGTGGCCTGGTGGCTCATCGCTGACAAGATGCTTCCGGCAAGGCGCCGATCGTTGGCGTCCTGGGCCAGCCGGAGGGCTTGAAGGAAGTAGCGCTGGGCGAGTCCGTGATGGCAGGCGTCGTACGACATCCAGCCGGCGAGAAGGGTCGCCTCCGCCACGGTGGAGTAGAGGGCCCTCCCCACGGCGTCGCTGTAGCCGCCGCGCAGCAGCGGAACAACCTCGGCACTGAGGTATTGGATAACGGACCGCCGGGCGTGGTCGCCGCCGAACTGGTCGTCGAGTCTGGCGAACATGTCGGCCGTGGTCTTCACCGTTGCCACGTCTCCGAGCCCCACTCGCAGCCCCACCGGGCGACCGGATCGGGGCGCTGGCTCCGGTGCCACCAACCACCGTAAGGACGCTTCGTTCCACGCTGGCTCGGACGCCTCGGACTGCAACAACGGCTCGTACCGGTTCAGGTCGGCGCTCCATAGCCGGTCAACCGTGTTGATCGCCGTGTCAGGGCTGTCGGGGTAGCTGGCGTCCAGAAGCGCGGCACGCTCTCTGCCGTCGTGTTCCAGCCCCAGCTCATGTGGGCTGGCGCCGTATGCGTCCCCGAGCAGGGCGCCGTAAAACCCCTCCGGCACGCTGTGCCCGTTCTCCCAGCTCGCGATGCGCCGCTTGATGCTGTCGTCGGTGGGGATCTGGTAACCGCGCTTGGCCGCGGCCTTGCGCAGTTCACGCACCAATCGCAGCTGGCTCCAGCCGAGTTCAGTTCGGGCCCGGCGTAAACGCTCGCTGATGGGGTCCATAGGAGACGGCCTTTCCCTCCTCGTGGCGGTGCAAAGGGGGTGGTGCGTGGTCCTTGACCATCACGAACGTACGCGATTTACAACCCCGTTGGCAGCGGCGAACGGGATTTGTCGCCACCACTTCGGGACGACGGGGGGTGACGGGCCTCCGCGCCACTCGTCATCCCCCGTCACCTGTCGTCATCTGCCCTGGTCAGTGCCAGTCCCGCGACGCTTAACCCACTGCGGCTCAGGCGCCGTGGGGTAGCCGACCCGAGGTGGGAAGAAGACGTGCAAACGATGACCAGGAGAGGCATCGAGTGGCTATCGGCAGCGGCGGACGACCCGGTGATGTGCCGGGCGCTCTGGGCGGACGACCCGCGTAGCCCGTCGATGATTCCCGCCGGCCGCCTCTTCGACGTGGTGTCGGTGGAACAGCGGCTCGGTCTGGAGACGTTCGATCAGATGTGCCGCCGGGACCTGCCATGCGGCCCGGTCATGGTCGACCACCGGGCCCGCAGGGCCGGCTTCTTCCTCAGCTCCAACAGCCGCGACTGGTTCACCTACTTCCTCCGGCGCGAGACCAGAGAGCCGCCGGAGTACCGCTACCTCGGTCTCAAAGCAGTGGTGGTGGTGCCGGGTCCCATGCCGCTGAGCGGCGACCGCTACGAATGGCTCCGGGCCCCGGTACGGCGTCCAGAGGCCAATCCGCTTCGTCCGATCGCCCTGGCAACAGTACTTGTCGCTGCCGCCGAGCTACTGGCACGCGTTGATCGCTACGGCGATCGGTTCAGCTCCGCCGCTGATGCCATGGCGGCCTACCCGGAGGAGTCGGCTTCCGGTGCATGAGGAATCCCGCGGCCGCCTTGACGCAGCGCGCTGGTCCCCGTTGGACAGCGACGGTTGGTACTCCGCTCGTGACGCGACTACGGCCCTCCGCGACGCCTTGATCAGCGCGGGCATGGAGCGCGACTTCCCGTACCTGCGCGCCGACCTGAACGCCTTCGGCCATGGTTTGGTCGAACTGGGCCGTGTTTCGCCTGCAACTGCCGAGCACCTGGCCGAACTGCTGCGCTTGGCCCTGGCGAGCGCTGCTGAGCCTCGCCCCGACACACAGACTGACCGCGAACCGGGGGAGTGAACCCATGACAGACCGACGCGGAGTCATCGCCCCACGCGCTGAGAACCTGACGGCCGGCGTGAGCTACGTCCGAGGCTGGGGCGAGGCTCGACGCGGTGCCGACCGGCTCGCTCAGCAACTCGCCGCTCTTGGACTTGAGGCGGATTTCCCCGGTCTCACGGCGGATGTGAATGTGCGCGGTGACGGCCTTGTCCGCCTCGGTACGGTGCGCCCTGAAGCGGCCTTGTTCCTGGCGCGGCTCATCCAGGCTGGCTTGGCAGCGAGGGATTGCGAAGCGCGGTCTTCGGCGACTCGGTTGCGCTGAACATAGAGATTCTCCTCCCCAACGAGGGCCAATCAGGGGGCCTGCAGACCGGCCGGGACCGGCGCCCTAGCGCCGCAGCCCGGACGGTCAGCAGGCCCCCTCAGTACAGCAACGCCCGTGTCTGGGCTCGCCTCACGCTCTTGTGCGCCGTTGTCACCGTGCCTGCGCCTGGGTAGCCTGCACCTAGCTATGCGGACCCGGGCTGAAGCGCTGGGTCTGACAGCAACCCGCCGTTGACCATGCGAACGGGCAAGTAGCTTGTGCGACACGTCGATTGCCAGGGTTTCCCATTCCTTCTGGCCGCATTGGCGCACGTGGGTGCCGACACGGCTTCTGAGACGTGCTGTGAGACAAAAGTGATTTACTCGTTCATCGCGCACACGAGCCCGGGGCGGAGCCGAGTGTTCGCCCTTGTCAAAGGTCCTCGCGAAAAGTTGGAGGCAGTGTTCACGCTGGGAGTTGGCGATCTCCATCTAACCGAGGAATTGGTCGACGCACTCAACGGCTTCCTGGCCAACCGGGACGACAAGGCTCTCGAAGTAGTCCTGAACCGAGTCCCGAAGGCTGTGCGCATGGCCACGCAGCAATACCTCAAGGAGAAGTGCCCGCCGATGCCCGGAGCTTTTACTGGGTTCGGTCCGATCGACGTGGTTCGCCCTGCTGTCTACTTCAGAGACATCGATGACGAGCTGGAGGAGTATCTTGAGGCTGCGTACATGATCGGGCTCGGTATTCGCATGTCGAACGAGCAGGACAGCGAAGGTGACGTCGAGTGGGTTGTGCAGTTGCTCAGCGATGAAGTCTCCGTGCCAGCCAGTGCCGAGCCTCGCACATGGGAGCTTCCCGCAGAAGCGAAGCTCCTGCAGACCTGGACGAGTAAGCAACGCACTGGCCCTGTCGGCCCCGTTCGCGGCGCGTTCAATGTGGCGGAGGAAGCAAGCGCCCAGGGGCATTGGGTAAGGATCCATACGTTGCTTCACAGCGACCGCGACGTCGACTTCGAGGGTAACGGAACTTCGGAGTTCGTCGTCGACGTCTTCGATGCGCCTATCGCGCTGCAGCGCTTGGAGGAGTAGTGGGTGGTGCTGCCGCACTCGGCAGTCGCGGCTGTTGAGCGCGGCAGCACGGCTGCCACAGTGGCTGGAAGCTTCGCAGCCCAGCGAACAGGTCTTGCGGGTTGCCATGCCAACCGCATTCGACCAGTAACGACGTCTCGTGGCTCACACCCGCCACCCGCTTTAGGAGAGAGGCTGGGTGATCCGCGGGCTGAACTGCGACTTCGTCGGCCGAGGAAGCGGGCGACTACTCGACCGCAGGGCACCGGTGTTGACCGTGGCTGACCCCTGCATATGGCACGGTTGTGGCACGAACCTCAGCCGGCGACAGTCAGCCACGACGGCGGGTGCGCCGACCGCCCAGGCGCCTGTGTGCTTCGCTGCACCCCACTGGCCTCCACCACGCTGGCAGTGCGTCGCGAGGAACTCGCTATCGCCGACTAATGGTTGCTATCCCTGCTGCTCCCAGACCAACGAGGGTCTCCCTGTTCGGTACTGCTGCCTTGCTTCGGCGAGCAGGCTTTCCAAGTAGCTTGCTCCCTGCTTGGGCACCAGCATCTGCCACTGAATCCCCTGCGGGCTGTTCTCCCTGACGCTGGCGTGAAGGACTCTCTCCAGCGCATATTGGATCGAGTCGACGGTCATCGTGTCATCGGCCGAGAGCCGTTCGAACTCCTCTGGCGATAGAGCTCGGGGGGCCGAACTCCTCAGGACAACCAAGCGGGAATCCTCTTCGTCGAGGGTGCCAAGCACCCTGGTCTCCCAGCTGCAACCGATGGTGGCCGTTTCGTCGTGACTCCTCCAGCGGACGAAATCCTCCCCGGGGTCGAGAACTGCTGGTCCAGCCAGGTGCCAGCGGACCGTCGCGATAAACCACTCACGATCGCCGATGCGATAGGCGTTTACGTCCCGAAGAGGGCCAACCTCGACTCCGTCGGGCGGCCTTACCCACGCCAGCGCTCGCCCTGCCAGCTCGCCTGCCCAGAGAAGGTGGCGACGAGCGAGGATGCACTCGAACCCACCTGATCGCAGGCTTTTGGTCATGTCGTCGTTCTCAAACGCGGCTTTGGCGATAAGAGAGGTAGAGCGAGCGAGAGCCGCCTGAACCTGCTGATCATCGACCTCGGCAGGGTGAGTGAACCGCGACACGACTTGGTCCAGCGAAGTTAGGTGCACGAAACGGTTTCCCAGGCCCACAACATCATTGGACATGGGATGACGGTAGGAGGTGCCATCGCCGAAGTCCTCTGTGTTCGAGCTGACGAAGTAGACAGTCTCCTGAGGGTGCTGACGCCCGTATTCGATGGCTGACATCCAAATGGCGACATCGCGGTAACCGGTCTTTACTGACTTGCTGCCGCTGGAGGCGATCTTCGACGGGGCAAGCCCGTTGGCTTCCCGGAAGGCTGCCTCACGTAGGGCCTCCTCGCTCGTCGGAATGACATCGACGATCGATCCGTACTCCCGGCGCCAGTGCTCGCGCACGCGATCGAGATCACACTCTTCAAGCTCCGGAACACCAGACCATGGTGTGGGTTTCCTGAGGGATTCCAAAGCAGCTGCGGCAGATTCGTACTGTTTTACATACTTCACGGCGTGTTGTGCCGCAAGTTCCTCCATAGCAACCCAAGGGACTGCTACCCGTTGGATACCCGATCCACGGATTGTCCGCAGGAGATCTGCGCTGCTGCTGCCTAGACCGCATCCGCGCAAGATGCACGTATCCAAAATGATCAAGACATGTCCTTGTCATATCAATCCCGACGATGCACATGATCTCAGGCGCAAGCTGCAGGAGACACGGATTATCTTGCCGGTTCCCGAGCTCATGCCGCCACAGAGGTGTCTCTGCGGTGCGCGACGAGGGACGCTTCGGTGTTCGAGGCAGGCGTGAACACGAGAGTTGAGGCCACTGCCGGCCACAGACGAGCGTCCCGTATCTGAGGATCGCTGGGGGCGGGTCAAGGAATGACCGCAGCGCGAGATCTCTCGTGTGCCGAGAGGCGAGGAACGCCACAGATCGCGTCTCTGAGCCTGAGAGGCTGAGTGGCTTCAGTTCAACCACTTCTTCTTGCCCTGGGTGTTGCCGGGAATCTTGGAGAGCTGGGTTTTTGCTGGTCGGGGCCGCGCTCCGGTGTGCCCAATTGGTCGTCATTGGTTGTCGGTGGGCACTGCCGAGCGACCTCGGACGGCCCAGAGACGGCCCGGGCTTCCCCCAGGATTCGCTAACCGAGACGTGATCGTCCACGGGTTACCTTCCCGGCCTGGGCGTGCCGCGACAACGTCGCCCGGCAGCATCTTCGATGGACCCAGAAATCGAACACATGCTTGAATTTGGCATGCGAAGGTTCCCCGACGACCTCACCCAGGCGCAGCAGGAGTGGAATGACACCTACCGACAGCTCGCCGAGCGGCCCGGTCGGACCGAGCTGCGCCGGCGTCTGTACCGACTGTCGGCTCAGCTGTACTTCCATCCCTACTGGCAGCAACGGCGCCCCAGCCCCGCAGCATGGTGGGAACTGCGTGCCCTGGGACAGCCGGACGGACGCGCGAGTGAGCGGCGGCTTCACCCATGACGCACTGGAATGCGGGGCCACATGTCCCAGATGATCCTGAAGGCATGTCCGGCCCGATCCGCGTGATCCTTCATCCGCCGTCGCCCACAGGCAGCCGACGGGTGCGCGCGGACGGCGAGATGCTCGGCCTGGCCCACAACGTGGCCGACGTCGCCGAGTTCCTCCGCCGAGCCGGGCTGGAGATCGACCCAACGGAGGTAGCGGAGTGCCCGTGGATCGACTGGCGCGGACTAGGGCCGGAGTGCTGGGGTCTGGAGACGTGATGCCCTGGGCGTACCGCACCGAGGCCATCATCTTCTGATCCGTAGCTCTACAGAGATTGGTCAACCAGGGCCATAGAGGTTGCTATTCGGTCCCTGAGGGCGGTTGCCGGTCGTAATCGGTTGCTGAGGTTGCTGCATTTCTCTGCTGTACAGCGCGGGCGGCGGCGAGGTTGATGCGGCTGATCAGGGTGTGCGGGTGGGTGTCGCCCAGGACCTGCTCGAACTGGGCGAGGACGGTCTCGTACAGAGGGATGGCCCGTCCGAGGTCCCCCGCCGACTCGTAGGCGCCGGCGAGGTTGTTGCGGCTGATCAGGGTGTGCGGGTGGGTGTCGCCCAGGACCTGCTCGAACTGGGCGAGGACAGCCTCGTGCAAGGGGATGGCCCGTCCGAGGTCCCCCGCCGACTCGTAGGCGCCGGCGAGGTTGTTGCGGCTGGACAGTTAGTTCGTGAGTGTTTAACCCAGGTCGTGATGGCGCTT
>NZ_JBSGDB010000027.1:0-38068 GCF_053602155.1 Streptomyces sp. NPDC004561 | reverse complement strand
GAGCTCGGGCGGACGCGTTCGCTCGCGCACTCGGTCGGGGTGCGCCCCGGTGAGCACCCGGCCGGCGACGAACTGGACGCGATCACCCGGTCCCGCCCGCGCCCCGCTCACCAGTACACGACGACCTTGTCGCCCACCCGCACCTGCGCGAACAGCCGGGCGACCGCCGTCTCGTCCCGGACGTTCACACAGCCGTGCGAGCCGCCCGCGTATCCCCGGGCCGCGAAGTCGTACGAGTAGTGCACCGCCTCGCCGCCGCTGAAGAACATCGCGTAGGGCATCGGCGAGTGATAGAGGGTCGACACGTGGTGGCGTGACTTCCAGTAGACGTGGAACACCCCCTCGCGGGTCGGGGAGTACTGCGTGCCGAAGCGCACGGCCATCGCCGACACGGTCCGCCCGTCGACCATCCAGCGCAGCGTCCGGCTGGTCTTGTTGACGCACAGCACCCGGCCGGTCAGGCAGCGCGGGTCGGGCGCGGCGGCCGGCTGACCGCCCATCAGGTACAGCTCCCAGTGGCCCGGCGGACGGGTCATCGCCAGCAGCCGCTGCCAGGTCACGGTGTCCGTCGTGCCGGTGCGCGGCAGCCCGCGTTTGCCCTGGAAGCCCATGACGGCCCGTTCGGTCGGATCGTCGTACGACCCGGTCGGCCCGTCGAACAGCCAGTCCACCTGGCGCAGCCGCGCCTGAAGTTCCCGCACGCCCGGCCCGCTGTCGCCGCGTGACCACAGCACACGGGGCGCGGCGGCGGCCGTCGGCCGCTGGGCCGTACGGGTGGGTGTGCTGGAGGGGCCGGAGCCCGGGCCGTCCGGGAGCCGGATCCGCACCGGCGACCGGGCCCTGCCGTCGGCGCCCTGCGCCTGCACGGTGCAGCCGCACAGGGCGACGAGGGCGGCGGCCGAGGCGAGTACGGCGGCGGGTCTGCCCGAGTTCCTCATGCCGGGGATGATTCCCGGCGTGACCGCCGCCGAACTACGGGGCATGGTGAGGGGTAACAGGACGTACTGCGGAGGCATCCATGGCGCGTGAGTCGGAGTCGGGACTGCCGATCGAGCCGGTCTACGGGCCGCGTGCCCTGGAGGGCTGGGACCCCGACGGGAAACTGGGGGAGCCGGGGTCGTACCCCTTCACCCGGGGCGTGTACCCCTCGATGTACACCGGCCGTCCCTGGACGATGCGCCAGTACGCGGGCTTCGGTACGGCGGTGGAGTCCAACGCCCGCTACCGGCAGCTGATCGCGCACGGGACGACGGGCCTGTCGGTGGCCTTCGACCTGCCCACCCAGATGGGCCACGACTCCGACGCGCCCCTCGCCCACGGCGAGGTGGGCAAGGTCGGCGTGGCGATCGACTCCGTCGACGACATGCGGGTGCTGTTCGACGGCATCCCGCTGGACCAGGTGTCCACGTCGATGACGATCAACGCCCCCGCGGCGCTGCTGCTGCTCCTGTACCAGCTGGTGGCGGAGGAGCAGGGCGTGCCGGCGGACCGGCTGACCGGCACGATCCAGAACGACGTGCTGAAGGAGTACATCGCGCGCGGGACGTACATTTTCCCGCCGAAGCCGTCCCTGCGGCTGACGGCGGACATCTTCAAGTACTGCACGGCCGAGATCCCGAAGTGGAACACGATCTCGATCTCCGGCTACCACATGGCCGAGGCGGGCGCCTCGCCCGCGCAGGAGATCGCCTTCACCCTCGCCGACGGCATTGAGTACGTGCGCACGGCGGTCGCGGCCGGCATGGACGTGGACGACTTCGCCCCGCGCCTGTCGTTCTTCTTCGTGGCCCGTACGACGCTGCTGGAGGAGGTCGCCAAGTTCCGCGCGGCGCGCCGGATCTGGGCGCGGGTGATGCGGGAGGAGTTCGGCGCGCGGAACCCCAGGTCCCTGATGCTGCGTTTCCACACGCAGACGGCCGGGGTCCAGCTGACGGCCCAGCAGCCTGAGGTGAACCTGGTCCGGGTCGCCGTGCAGGCCCTCGCGGCGGTCCTCGGCGGCACGCAGTCCCTGCACACCAACTCCTTCGACGAGGCGATCGCGCTGCCGACCGACAAGTCCGCGCGCCTGGCCCTGCGCACCCAGCAGGTCCTGGCGTACGAGACGGACGTACCCGCGACGGCCGACCCCTTCGCGGGCTCCTACGCGGTCGAGAAGCTGACCGACGACGTGGAGGAGGCCGCGCTGGACCTGATGCGCAAGGTCGAGGACCTGGGCGGCGCGGTCGCGGCGATCGAGCGGGGCTTCCAGAAGGCCGAGATCGAACGCAACGCCTACCGCATCGCGCAGGAGACCGACTCCGGCGAACGGGTGGTGGTCGGCGTCAACCGCTTCCGGCTGGACGAGGAGGAGCCGTACGAGCCCCTGCGGGTGGACCCCGCCATCGAGGCCCGGCAGGCGGAGCGGCTGGCCGCGCTGAGGGCGGAGCGGGACCAGGCGGCGGTGGACGCGGCGCTGGACGGGCTGAGGAAGGCGGCGGAGGGGGAGGACAACGTCCTGTACCCGATGAAGGAGGCGCTGCGGGCCCGGGCCACGGTGGGCGAGGTGTGCGACGCGCTCCGGGAGGTCTGGGGGAAATACGTGCCCTCGGACGTCTTCTGACCACCCCTGCCGCCCCCTGGTTCCTTCCGGGCGGCTTCGGGGCGGCTTTCCGACGGCGGGGAGCTACCCGCCCCGCACCGGATTGTCGTACCCCCGTGCGACACTCCTTTCCATGTTCGGCGTCATCGACCTCCCCACCTATCTCGCGGGCCTGATCCTGATCGTCCTGCTGCCCGGGCCCAACTCGCTCTACGTCCTCTCCGTCGCCGCGCGGCGCGGGGTGCGGGCGGGCTACACGGCGGCCGCCGGCGTGTGGTGCGGGGACACCGTGCTCATGACGCTGTCCGCCGCCGGGGTCGCCTCCCTGCTGAAGGCCAACGCCGTACTGTTCGGGATCGTGAAGTACGCCGGTGCCGCATACCTGACCTGGCTGGCGATCGGCATGCTGCGGGCCGCCTGGCAGATGTGGCGGACGCGGCGGGAGAAGACCGTGGAAGAGGCCGTGCCCGCCGTGGTCACCGAGGAACGGCCCTACCGCCGGGCGTTCCTCGTCAGCCTCTTCAACCCCAAGGCGATCCTGTTCTTCGTCGCCTTCTTCGTCCAGTTCGTGGACCCGGGCTACGCCTACCCGGCCCTCTCCTTCGTCGTCCTCGGCGCCTTCGCGCAGGCGGCCAGCGTGCTCTACCTCAGCGCGCTGATATTCGGCGGCACCCGCCTGGCCGCCGCCTTCCGGCGCCGTAAGCGCCTGTCGGCGACGGCCACCTCGGCGGCGGGTGCGCTGTTCCTCGGGTTCGCGGTGAAGCTGTCGCTGGCCGGCGCGTAGGACCGGGTCAGAGACCGACCCCGGCCAGATAGGCCCCGAGCCCCTCCGGGCTGTCGCCCACCCAGCCGACGTACCCGTCCGGGCGGACCAGGAAGACGCCCGGGCCGTACGACGCGGGGGCGGCCGGAAGCCCGCGGACGCCCGCGCCGGACGCCTTCGCGCCCAGCAGCGTCCAGTGCGGCCCCCGGAAGGCGTCGAAGAGGCGGACGCCGTCCACCGTGCCGTCGGGCGCGCGGTCGCCCGCCCGGACCCCGTCCGCCGGCTCGGCACGGGTCTCGGCGCTCAGGGACGACTCCCGGTACCCCAGCCCCAGCTGCACCGTGGCCCGCCCCCTGCGCACCTCGCCCCGGTGCACCCCGGTCGACAGCTCCAGCATGGCCGCGGCGTTCGCCCGCCGCTCCTCCTCGTAGGTGTCCAGCAACTCCTCCGGCGCCCCATCCCGCAGGACCGCGCCCAGCTTCCAGCCCAGGTTGTAGGCGTCCTGCACGCTGGTGTTCAGGCCCTGCCCGCCGGCCGGCGAGTGCACGTGCGCCGCGTCGCCCGCGAGGAACACCCGGCCCACCCGGAACCGGTCCGCGAGGGCCGCCCTCGGCCGGAAGTCGGACGCCCAGCGCACCTCCTTCACATCCGCGGCGTTCAGGTGCGTGCGGGCGGCGACCAGCTTGCGGACGCCGTCGGGGGACAGGTCGGGCTCGGTGCCCTCCGGAAGGCGCGCCGCCAGCTGGAAGTCCTCGGTGCCGGCCAGCGGGCACAGCCCGAGGACGCTGCCGTCGTCCTCTGGGAAAGCGTGCCAGTGGTTCCGGTCCAGGCCGTTCAGCCGCAGGTCCGCCACCACGAACGGTGCCGGGTCCACCGTCTCCCCGGTCATGCCGACGCCCAGGGCCCGCCGGATCACCGAGCGGCCGCCGTCGGCCGCGACCACGTACCGCGCGCGGACCGCCGTACCGTCCGCGAACTCCACCTCCGCCCCCTGCGCGTCCTGGGTCAGGCCGGTCACCTCGCGCCCGAAGGCGACCCGTCCGCCGAGCTCCACCAGGCGCGCGTGGAGCACCTCCTGCGTGCGCCACTGCGGGATCATCCGCGGCTCGGGGTACGGCGTGCCCTCGTCCGCCGGCACCTTCTCGAACACGCTCTCCTCGCCGAGCCGTTCGCCGTCCCGCCAGATCATCCGGTCCGGATAGGGCCCGCTCGCCGCGCGGATCGCCTCGACGACCCCGAGGTCGTCGAAGACCTCCTGGGTGCGGGGCTGGATCCCCTTGCCGCGCGAGCCGGGGAACAGGCCGGCGGACCGCTCCACCACCAGCGCCTCCACGCCACGCCGGGCCAGGTCGATGCCGAGGGTGAGCCCGGTGGGGCCGGCCCCCACGATCACGACGTCCATCACCGTCTCCTTAACGTTGTTAAGTCCCGTTGCCCACGAGCGTGCCCTTAACGCTGTTAAGCTGTCAAGCGTGAGTACGGAACGAAGGGCGCCCCTGGACCGCGGGCGGGTCGCCGGCACCGCGCTGCGGCTGCTGAACGAGGTCGGCCTCGACGGGCTGACGCTGCGTGCCATCGCGAAGGAACTGGACGTCAAGGCGCCCGCCCTGTACTGGCACTTCAAGGACAAGCAGGCGCTGCTGGACGAGATGGCGATGGAGATGTACCGGCGGATGGTGGCCGGCACCGCACTCGATCCGGCGGACGGCTGGCAGGAGCGGCTGCTGAAGGTGAACCGCGGACTGCGGGCCGCCCTGCTCGGCTACCGCGACGGCGCGAAGGTCTTCAGCGGCTCACGCTTCACGGGCACCGACCACGCCCCCGAACTGGAGGCGAACCTGCGGCTGCTGACGGACGCGGGCCTGACCCTCGCGCAGGCGGTCGACGCGGGCCGCACGGCGAACGCGTACACCATCGGCTTCGTCACCGAGGAACAGGGCATGCGGCCCCTCCCGGAACGGCCCCGGGAGGGGCTGGACATCGCCGAACGCGCCCGGCGCCTGGCCGGCTACCCGCTCGCGGCGGCGGCCGGCGGGCTGCTCTTCGACGACTACGACCGCCAGTTCGAGGAGGGACTGGCGGTCGTGGTCGCGGGCGTCGGGGCGCGGTACGGGCTGGGGTGATGCCCCGGCCCGGGGCAGGGCTAGCGCCTGGCGGCGCGGGCGTTGCGGATCGCGCGGGTGACGACCGGCGGGAGCAGGTCGACGGCGACCCGGCGGGCCCGGGCCGCGCCCCGGCGCGGCGCGGGGCGGACCGGTGACGGCGCGGGAGCGGGCGCCGCGGCCTCCCGCGGCGCCGCCACGGGCTCCTCGGGGGCGTCCGCGTGCTTGGACGGCGGGAACTCCGGCGCCCGCATGTTCTTCGACTTCAGCCGGATGATCCGGTGCCCGGCGGCCTCCTGGATGCTCAGATGGCAGTCGGACCGCTCCCGCGCCATCGCCAGCAGCTCCTCCTGGACCGGCTCCGGGTCGTCCCAGGTGCCGTACAGCTTCTGCGTGCTCAGGCAGACCGGATGGAGACCGCGGTTCAGCACGGCCTCCCAGGCGGCTATGGAGACCCCCGGGGTGTGCTCGGAGCGGAAGTCGTCCAGGACGACGATGCCGTCCGGCAGCAGCAGATCGTGGGCGGCCCCGATGTCGCCGTGCACATGCTCGTACAGGTGCGAGGCGTCGACGTGCACGAACCGGCAGGAGCGCGGCTCGACCTCGGCGGGCACCAGCGAGCTGGGCCCCTGGAGCACGCGGGGCAGCTCGTCGTGGAAGGAGAGGTAGTTCTCCTCGAACACGCGCCGGGTCAGCGCGCTGTACGACTTGGTCGACTCGGCCCGGTTGGCGTCGTCCGGGGCGTCGCCCTCGAACAGGTCGCACACGGTGTACTTCTCGCCGGGCTGCTGGTGGCGGCCGACGAAGATCGCGCTCTTGCCCATGTAGACCCCGACTTCCAGCAGATCACCCCCCATCCCCGCGGTTTCCTGCCGGTTCAGGAACCAGTCGAAGAGCACCTGGTCGAGCACCGGGAACCAGCCGGGCACGTCGTCGAGGCGGCGGGGCGGTCGCTTCGTTTCCTGGATCGTGGCCATACGGGGTGGGCGCTCCCTCGGTGCGGCGACAGTCTGTGGGATCCCTGCGGGATGCCTGTGGGACACGGGCGGCAAGGGCTCCACGGTGCCTGCCCGAGGGGCTGGTTCAAAACCCAATGCGAGATGAACTGCTGTCCAATTTCCTCCCCTTGAGCGCCCGCTTCAGCCGTGGGCCGAGCGGCCTCTCCACGAAGCGGTGGATCAGCCAGGCCAGCAGCAGCATGCTCAGGACGGTCACGCCGAGCGTCGGCCACGGCGGCAGACCGAGCCCCCGGTGCAGCACCCGGATGACGAACCAGCCCAGGTGCTCGTGGACCAGGTAGAACGGGTACGTCAGCGCGCCGGCCGTCACCAGCCACGGCCAGGAGGCCCGGCGCGTCCACCCCAGCGCCACCGCGGCCACGGCGGCGAAGGCGAGGGTGACGATGCCCACGACGACGTACGGGTCGCGGTGGAGGCCGCCGTGGGCGCCGGCGTGCCACAGCCCGCGCGTGGCGTCGCTCTGCCCGAGCAGCCAGGACATGGCGACGATGCCCCAGAGCAGCAGGTTCCCGCCGAAGCGGTGGATCAGGTAGAGGGCGAGACCGCCGACGAAGTAGGGCGCGTACTCGGGAATGAGCACCTGCTCGGTCAGCGGGCCGCCGGACGTGCGGCACACCACCGCCGCCAGCGTCCACACACAGCAGAACAGCACTACCCTGCGGTACGTGACGCCCCGCAGCACGACGAACACGGCGAACAGGGCGTAGAAGCGCACCTCGACCCAGAGCGTCCAGCACACGCCGAGCACCCGCGTGGCGCCCATCGGCTGCTGCAGCATCGTCAGGTTGACCAGGAACTCGTCGAGGCGGACCGGGTGGACGACGACGGGCAGGGCGAAGGCCGCCGCGGTGACCAGGACCAGGGCGACCCAGTAGGCGGGATACAGACGGGCGACACGGGAGCGGAGGAAGTCGCCCGGAGTGCGGCCCCAGCTGCTCATGCAGATCACGAAACCACTGATGACGAAGAAGAACTGCACGCCCAGACAGCCGTACGTGGCCGCCCGGGACAGCACCGGGAAGACCTGGGCCGGGTTCCGGTGCCAGGACGCGGAGACCGTGCCGCCGCGTCCGGCGTAGTGGTAGAGGCAGACCATCAGAGCGGCCACGAGCCGCAGACCGTCCAGGGCGGGCAGGCGGCCCGGACGACCGCCGGGGGCGGAGGAGACGCGAGCCGCCCCGGGCGCGGAGGGGGCGGGAACGGCGGGGAGGGTGGGGGATGAAGCAGTCATGGTGTTCGGCACCTACCAGGACGGCCGGCGCTCGGCTCGGCCGATTGTGGGAAAGGATCGGAAATGTGCCAGGGGTTGCGCTGACGTCCGGGTGAACGGGAAGAGGCGGACCCGGTGATGGGTCCGCCCCCGTCAGCGCCGCGCCGACCGGCCCAGGCTGCGGGCCTTCTTCGCCACCCTGCGCACCGTCGCGTTGCGCGGGATGAACGCCAGCTGGGCGGGCACCCCGCCGGGCAGCGCGAGGGAGGTCAGACGCCTGCGCTTGAAGTAGCGCGAGGTCTGCCGGCCGAGGTTCTCCGTGAGCCAGGCCTCGGCCTCCGCGCGCAGCCCCGGCAGGATCTTCGGCTGCATCGCGAAGCCCACCGCACGCACCAGCGCGCCCAGCGCCTCCACCTCCATGCCCCGGCGCTGCCCGGTGACCGCGGCAGGGTCGCCCAGCTCGGGCAGCAGGGCGTCCACGACGGTGACCGGGACCCGGTTGCTGTTCTCGTACGGCGTCAGACGCTCGAGCAGCAGCTCGGTGCCCAGCCGGGCGACGGGGAGGCCGTAGAGCGCGGAGGCGGTGAGCAGGGCCGTGGAGAAGCAGCCGACGACCAGCGCGGGACGCATCCGCTGGTACAGCACCTCGGCGAGGACGGGCGTGTCGAGGACGGTCAGCTCGGCCCCGAGCCGCTCCGCCTCCTGCTCCAGCGAGCGGGTGAAGCGGGCCGGTGCCGTGGGGTGCGGCTTGAACACCACCCTGGTGTGGCCGAGGGCGACCGCGCCCCTCAGCATCCGCACGTGCAGGTCCTCCTCCTGCTCGGCGGTGAGGATCTCCAGGGCCGACAGGTACTGGCCGAGCAGCAGCGCGGGCTCCTCGACCTCCGGCAGCTCCACGGAGACCGGCGCGAGTTCGGCGAGCACCTTGGTGAAGGCGGGGGTCGGCACGATCTCGCCGGGCACGCCGAACTCGGTGAGCAGCAGCGGCTCCAGGCCGGGCACCAGGTCCAGGTGGAGCACGCGGTCCACACGGATGCCGACCAGCGGGTCGATCTTGTTGCGGGTCGGGCCGTAGCTCATCAGACCGTCGGCGTAGACCGTGACCGGGGCGCCGTTGAAGATCTGCGCGAGCGCCAGGGACGGGTTGACCTGGATCGACTCCACCGCCAACTCGACGTCCTCGTCCCCGAGTTGCCACTCGTGGCGCAGGAAGCGTTCCCACAGCGGCATGTCGTCCACGCGGGGCGCCCAGCCGCCCGGGTGGAACGGGGAGATGGTCTCGTTGTACGAGATCACGTCGTCGAACCGGTCGCGCAGCCTCTCGAAGCCGGGCGTCTCGTCCAGGCCCGGCGTGGTCTCGGGAGTGACCGCGTTGTTGCAGACCAGCAGGATCCGCCGGTCGGCCGGGCGGAAGCAGCCGGAGTCCAGGGCGGCGGCGAGCGTGGCCGTGCCGTACAGCGTCGACGCCTGGAAGATCTGGGTGGTCACGCGGCGGCTCCCGCGGGGGCGGGACGGCGGCGCAGCCGGCGCAGCTTGGAGGCGCGCTGGATGTCCATGGAGTCCAGCGCGTCGTCCAGCACGTCCTGCGGCATGCGGCGCAGTGCCGCGGCACTCAGGGATTTCAGTTTCTTCGCCACCGCGGGCTCGAACCTTTCGATGGATCCCAGATGATGGGAAATGATGGCGCAATAGGTACGGACGGCCTTGGGCAGCAACGCGTCCGCATCCGGGTCCCCGGCGGTTTCCGCGACGACCTGATCGAAGGCGCGAATGAAATCGAGCTGCCGCACGTCACCGATCTGGGTGAGCGACGAGGCGACCCCGCGCCGGTAGAACACGCCGAGCAGACTCACCGCGGCGAAGGATTCTGCCTCCCGGTGCAGCCTCCAGATCCAGGGCCGGTCCTCGGCCGTGCGCAGCCCGTCGGTGAAGTGCAGCAGGCCCTTGTCCACCAGCCGGCGGTGGTAGATCCCCGCCCAGGCGTACGCGTAGTCCACGGAGGTGGACCGGTCGGCGGGCAGGATCGCCTCCCGCGGGTTCATCACCACGTTCCGCCGGCCGACCGGCACCCGGTGAACGGCGCGCGCCCGCCCGGTGCACTGCACATGGTCGGTGCGCAGGAAGTCGCAGCCCAGTTCGTCCATGGCGGAGACCAGCTGCGGGAAGTAGCCCGGGGCGAGCCAGTCGTCGCCGTCCAGGAAGGTCAGGTACTCGCCGCGCGCCCGGTCGATACCGGTGTTGCGCGCGGTCGCCAGCCCTCCGTTCTGCTCGTGCCGGACGTGGACGGCCCCAGGCAGCTCGCGCTCCGCGCGCGCGAGAATCTCTGGCGTCCCGTCGCGGGAACAGTCGTCGACGAGAATGAATTCGAAGTCCTCACGCGCGTTCGCCTTCAGGCTGATGAGGGTGTCGGGCGCGTATTGCTGCACGTTGTAGAACGGCACGATGACGGAGAGCTTGACCACGCCAGGGACGTTAGGGCGAAGCCCGTCATTCGTCTTGACGCCTTGCTTGATGCTGGGTGAACGACGCGTGGCGAAGCTGTGAACCGGGCTTTTTCCATAGGCGTTCACGGGCCGATTCGTCATTCGGCGATGTGCTGTTAACCGTTTGTTGCATTCCGGTTGGGCGGAACCTCGGAATGGCTTCCTAGCGTCTTCGGCGTGCCAGCAAGTGCAACGAAGTCCCTGCGGGTCGCCGTCCTGGCGGACTCCGACACCCGGTGGAAGTGGGGCGCGCTCACCGCGCAGCGCCTCACTCCGGCGGATGCCGAGGTCCGGCTCGACGGTTACCTCCTGCGGGGCCGCGCCACCCCGACCGCCCGCCAGCTCAAGGAAGTCGGCGTCCAGGCGGACTCCCTCCGTGAGGTCACCGGCGTCGAGTTCCTGCGCGAGATGAGCGCGGCCACCGAGGACCGGTACGACCTGCTCGTCCTCGCGCTGGTCGGCGGCGGAGTGCAGGCAATGCTGCACGGCCTCCGGAACGTGTGGGGCTCCGGCCGGCGCCCCGTCGTCGTCACCGGATACGTCGGCGTCGTCTACGAGAAGCTCGCCGACGGGCTGCTGCTGCGGCACGGCGCGGACCTGGTCCTCGCCAACTCCCGCCACGACGCGGACCGGTTCCGGGCCGTGTACGAGGGGGTGGGCGCCGACGCCTCCTCGGTCACCGAGGTCGCGCTGCCCTTCCTCGGCGGGGCGCCGTACACCGGTGAACACGACCCCTACACCGTGGTGTTCGCGGCCCAGCCGTCCGTGCCGGACAGCCGCAAGGACCGCACCTACCTGCTGGACCGCCTCATCGGGCACGCCCGGCGGCACCCCGAGCGCGAGGTGCTGCTCAAGCTGCGCTCCAAGCCCGGCGAGCACACCACCCACATCGAGGAACTGCCGTACCAGAAGCTGGCGCAGGGCAGGGACCTGCCCACCAACTTCCGCCTGGTGTACGGGCACATGGGCGAGGTGCTGGACCGGACCGACCTGCTGGTCACGGTCAGCTCCACGGCCGCCCTGGAGGCCCTGCACCGCCGCGTCCCCACGGTCGTCCTGACCGACCTCGGGGTGCGCGAGGTGCTCGGCAACCACCACTTCACCGGCTCCGGGTGCCTCGCCTCCTGGGACCAGCTCGACGCCGGCCACCGGCCGGCGCCGGACGAGGAGTGGGTGGCCCGGCAGGGCGTCGCGGCCGACGGTTCGTACGCGGGCGCCTTCGACGCGGCCCGCGAGCGCATCGCCGGGCTGCTGGAACGACCGGGCGGCCTGCCGCCCCTGAACCCCTACTACACCCCCGAGACCGCGCCCGGCTATCTGCCCGGCATCCTCGCGCGCCACCACCTCGGCCCCGACGGCGCCCCGCTGCCCGGCGCGCCCGTGGCCGACAAGGCGCCCGGACCGGTCCGCCAGATCGTGCGCCGGGCCGCGCGCGGCGCCTACCGCCACGGTGTCCAGCGGGTCGCCCCGGTGATCCGGCGGATGGGGGAGCTGTGACCTCTCTCCAAGGAGTAGACCCCATGTCCAACCCGGAAGCGGGCCAGGGCGCCTCGGTGCCCCGGGTGCTCGCGGTGATCCCCGCGCGCGGCGGCTCCAAGGGCGTACCGGCGAAGAACCTCGCCCCCGTCGGCGGTGTCCCGCTGGTGGCGCGGGCGGTGCGCGAGTGCCGCGCGGCCCGGCTCGTCACCGACGTCGTCGTGACCCCCGACGACCAGGCCACCGCCGCCGCCGCGCGGCAGGCCGGCGCCGAGGTCGTGCTGCGGCCGGCCGCCATCGCCGGGGACACGGCCACCTCGGAGGCCGCGGTCCTGCACGCCATGGACGTCCACGAGGCGCTGCACGGAGCGGCGGTCGACGCGGTGCTCCTTGTGCAGTGCACCAGCCCCTTCCTCCTCCGTGAGGACGTCGACGGGGTCGCGGCGGCCGTCGTCGAGAACGGCGCCGACACGGCCGTGACCGTCGCCCCCTTCCACGGCTTCGTCTGGCGGGACGGCGAGGACGCCGCCGACGCGGTGGACGGCGGCTTCGGCGTCAACCACGACAAGTCCTTCCGCCCCCGCCGCCAGGACCGCCCCCAGGACCTGCTGGAGACCGGCGCCGCCTACGCGATGGACGCGGCCGGCTTCCGCGCGCACCGGCACCGCTTCTTCGGCCGCACCGAGCTGGTGCGCACCGACCCCGCGCGCGTGCTGGAGATCGACGACCCGCACGACCTGGCGCGGGCCCGGGCCCTGGCCCCCCTGTTCGACGCGGACCGCCCCGGTTCGCTGCCGACCGCCGAGGACGTGGACGCGGTCGTACTGGACTTCGACGGCACCCAGACCGACGACCGGGTGCTGATCGACTCCGAGGGACGGGAGTTCGTCTCCGTGCACCGCGGCGACGGACTCGGCATCGCGGCCCTGCGCAAGAGCGGCCTGAAGATGCTGATCCTGTCCACGGAACAGAACCCGGTGGTCGCCGCCCGCGCCCGGAAGCTGAAGCTCCCGGTGCTGCACGGCATCGACCGCAAGGACCTCGCGCTGAAGCAGTGGTGCGAGGAGCAGGGCATCGCGCCGGAGCGCGTGCTCTACGTCGGCAACGACGTCAACGACCTCCCGTGCTTCGCCCTCGTCGGCTGGCCCGTGGCGGTCGCGAGCGCCCACGACGTCGTACGCGGCGCCGCACGCGCGGTCACCACCGTCCCCGGCGGTGACGGCGCGATCCGAGAGATCGCCAGCTGGATCCTCGGCCCCTCTCTCGATTCCCTCCCCAAGTAAGGAAATCTCCCCCATGAGCAGCAACTCCCGCATCCGTGCCTTCGGTTCGCGCGAGGTCGGCCCCGGCCACCCCGTCTACATCTGCGGCGAGATCGGCATCAACCACAACGGTGAGCTGGAGAACGCGTTCAAGCTGATCGACGTGGCCGCCGAGGCGGGCTGCGACGCGGTCAAGTTCCAGAAGCGCACCCCGGAGATCTGCACCCCTCGCGACCAGTGGGACATCGAGCGCGACACCCCCTGGGGCCGGATGACCTACATCGACTACCGCCACCGCGTGGAGTTCGGTGAGGACGAGTACCGCCAGATCGACGAGTACTGCAAGGAGAAGGGCATCGCCTGGTTCGCCTCCCCGTGGGACACCGAGGCCGTCGCCTTCCTGGAGAAGTTCGACGTCCCCGCCCACAAGGTGGCCTCGGCCTCCCTCACCGACGACGAGCTGCTGCGTGCCCTGCGCGCCACCGGCCGCGCGGTCATCCTCTCCACCGGCATGTCGACCCCGAAGCAGATCCGCCACGCGGTCGAGGTCCTGGGCAGCGACAACATCCTCATGTGCCACGCCACCTCCACCTACCCGGCCAAGGCCGAGGAGCTGAACCTCCGCGTGATCAACACGCTGGAGAAGGAGTACCCGAACGTCCCGATCGGCTACTCCGGCCACGAGACCGGCCTGCAGACCACCCTCGCCGCGGTCGCGCTCGGGGCGACCTTCGTCGAGCGTCACATCACCCTCGACCGCGCCATGTGGGGCTCCGACCAGGCCGCCTCCGTGGAGCCGCAGGGCCTCACGCGCCTCGTCCGCGACATCCGCACCATCGAGGCCTCCCTCGGTGACGGCGTCAAGAAGGTCTACGACTCCGAGCTCGGCCCGATGAAGAAGCTGCGCCGTGTCACGGGCGTCGTCGCCGAGGCGGAGATCGCGGCGGCCGCGGGCGAGCCCGTCGCGGTCTGACCCGGCCTTCTGAGCCCCTTACGACGGGACGGTCGTACGCCGATGAGCCCCCGCGCCGGTCGAGCCGGCCACCCTCCCCGCACGCTCGCCTTCGTGGAGAGCCCGGTCCAGCTGCTGAACCTGCTGGAGTGGGCCCATCTGCACGGACTGCGCGGCGCCGAGCCGGACCCGCTGCCGTCCGTGCCCGCGCAGGTGCGGCGGACGGTGGGCGGCGACACGCCACCGGCCGGCGCGGACCTCACGGTCGTCGTCCTCGCCCCGACCGACCCCATGACCCGGGGCCAGCTGCGCCGCATGGCGGACCTGGCACGGGACGAGGGGTACCGGGTGCGCTGGGAGGAGGCGCGGGGCGGCCCGGCCGCGCCGTTCGCCACCATCGGCGGCCTGGCGGGCGCGCTGCGCCGGGCGGACCGCATCGTCATGGGGGACCCGTTCTCCCGCTATGTGCAGCTGCTGCTGACCATCACCAGCGCGAAGGACCTGGTCGTGGTCGACGACGGCACGGCGACGATGGAGTTCGTCGCCCAGCTGGCCCGCGGTGAGCGCCTGGTGCGCTGGCACCGCAAGGGCGGCCGCCCCGGCGCCCGGGACCTGCTGTTCGCCCCGGTGTCCTCCTCGGCCCGCCGCCGGCTGACGCCCAGCGAGCGCCGCCGGGTGGAGGTCTTCTCCTCCATGCCGGTGACGGAGACCCCGGAGGGCGTCACGGTCACCGCCAACGACTTCTCCTGGACCCGGGCCCGCTTCGGGCCCCCGCGCATCACCAAGGGCGCGGACATGGTCGGCACGTCCCTGGTCGAGACGGGGGTGGTGGACGGCGACCGCTACCTGGACGCCGTCCGCAACCTGGCCAAGGCCCACGGGGCGACGCGCTACTTCGCCCACCGTCGGGAGAGCGCGGAGAAGCTGCACCGGCTGGCCGCGGAGACGGGCCTGGAGATCGTCCGCCCGGACCTCCCGCTGGAGCTGATCGCCCGCCGCGGCCCCATCGGCCGCACCGTCCTCAGCTTCCCGTCGACGGTCGTCCACACCCTGCCGCTGGCCCTGGTGGGCACGGGTGTGCGGGTGGCGGTCTGCGACATCGACCCCAGCTGGCTGACGGAGACCGCGTCCCCCCGCGCGCAGGGGTTCCTGTCCGGCGTCACGGGGACGGCACGGGACGTGCACCGGCTGACCGCCGTGAGCTTCGCCTGAGGGCCGTCCCGGGCCGGTGCGCGCGGAGGACGCTCAAGTCCCTTCGGGAAACGGCTCTTTCAGAGTCTCGGCGAAGAGGGAGGCGCCGGCTCTGCCGTGAGCAGAGACCCTCGCGCCCGTCACCCCGCGGGCGGCAGGATCGTCGCATGGAGCCGGTATTCGTTCTTGTGCACAGTCCGTCCGTGGGCCCCTCGACCTGGCTGCCCGTGGCCGGGCGTCTTCAGGCGGCGGGACACGAGGTGCTGGTGCCGTCGCTGCTGTCCGTGGGCGCCGGTGAGCCGCCCTTCTGGCCCCGCGCCGTGCACGCCGTCCGCGAGGAACTGCGGCACCTCCCCGCCGGAAGACCCGTCACACTCGTGGCGCACAGCAACGCGGGGCTGTTCCTCCCGGTGATCCGCGCGGGCCTCGACCGGCCGGTGAGCGCCTCGGTCTTCGTCGACGCCGCCGTGCCGGCCCGGGCCGGAGCGACCCCCGTCGCCCCGCCCGAGCTGCTCGACCTCCTCAGGCCGATGGCCGTGAACGGCCGGCTGCCCCGCTGGACCGACTGGTGGGACGAGGCGGACGTCGCCCCCATGTTCCGCGACCCGGAGGTACGGCGGACCGTCGTCGCGGAGCAGCCCAGGCTGCCCCTGTCCTACTACGAGCAGCACATCCCGGTCCCGGACGGCTGGGAGGACCACCCCTGCTCGTATCTGCTGTTCGGGCCGCCGTACGAGGACTGCGCCGCCGAGGCGCGCGCACGCGGCTGGCGGGTGGCGCACCTGCCCGGCGAGCACCTCCACCAGACCGTCGACCCCGCCGGCACGGCCCGGCGCCTCGCCGAACTCGCCACCGCGCCCTGACCCGCTAGGCGGGCTTCCTGGCCAGCACGAACGCCCGTGGACGAGTCTCCTCCCCGGCCGGCTGCCGGAACACGGTCGCCACCAGCTCCAGCCCCGCCCCGTTCAGCAGCGCCGTGACCTGTTCGGGCGTACGCCAGTAGTAGTCGAGGGTGATCTCGTGACCGAAGCGCTCCGCCAGGTGGAGGTGGCCGGTTTCGGAGCCGGACTGGAAGGCGAGGAGAACATGGCCGCCGGGGAGCAGGGTGCGGTGGAATTCGGCGAAGGCGGTCGGCAGGTGGGCGTCCGGGACGTGGATGGTGGAGTAGAGGGCGAGGATGCCGCCCAGCGTGGCGTCGGGCAGGTCCAGGGCGGTCATCGAGCCGACGTGGAAGCGCAGTTGCGGATGGGCCTCGCGGGCCAGGGCGACCATGGTGGGGGAGAGGTCCACGCCGAAGGCCGGGACGCCGTGGGAGTGCAGGAGCGCGGTGACATAGCCGGGGCCGCTGCCCAGGTCGGCGACGGGCGCCGTGCCGTTCGCCGTGACCAGGTCGGCGAAGGTGGTGATCAGGGTGCGGTCCAGGGGGTGACTCAGACCGCTCGGGTGGTGGGCCGTGTAGTCCTTGGCGATCGCGTCGTAGGAGGTGCGGGTCGTCTGGAGGAAGTCCTCGGTCAGGTCGGTCACGACTGGGGACCCTAGCCGGAGGGGGGCCGCGCCGGGGCCCGGTCCGCGGACACGACGAGCGTGACTCAGGCAAGGCATGGTAAGGGTGGAAGGAGGAAACGAAAGTTTTACCCATCAAAGTCCGCCGCCATGCGTCCGCCGGTCAGATTTTCTTCCCCTAACGGGCTGAACTTTTGTTGATCGAGGGGTAGTTGATCAGTCGGGCGTCCTACCCTTCAGAGGGTGAAGCAATTGATGTCCCTAGAGTCCGAGGCCGGCCTCCCGGGGGATGTGCTCCCCGGCGTGCTGAGCGAGTCCCTGCACGCCGAACTCGTCGCGTTCCGACGCGACTTGCACATGCACCCGGAGCTGGGCAACCAGGAGTTCCGCACGACCGCCGCGATCAAGGAGCGGCTGGAGAAGGCCGGGCTGCGCCCCCGTGTCCTCGCCACCGGAACCGGACTCGTGTGCGACATCGGGCTCCGGGAGGGGGCCCGGCCGGCCGTGCCGCTGCTCGCGCTGCGCGCCGACATCGACGCCCTGCCGATCCCGGACACCAAGACCGACTGCCCCTATCGGTCCACCGTGCCCGACCGGGCCCACGCGTGCGGCCACGACGTGCACACGACGGTGGTGCTGGGGACCGGCCTGGTCCTCGCCGACCTGCATGCCAAGGGGCTGCTGACCCGGCCCGTGCGGCTGCTCTTCCAGCCCGCCGAGGAGGTGCTGCCCGGCGGCGCCCTCGGGGCGATCGAGGACGGCGCGCTGACCGGGGTCGGGCGGATCCTCGCCGTGCACTGCGACCCCCGGGTGGACGCGGGGAAGGTCGGACTGCGGCACGGGCCGATCACCAGCGCCTGCGACCGGCTGGAAGTGGCGCTGGACGGGCCCGGCGGGCACACCGCCCGGCCGCATCTGACCACCGACCTGGTCACCGCCGCCGCCCGGGTCGCCGTCGACGTGCCCGCGGTGATCGCCCGCCGTATCGACACCCGCGCGGGGCTGGCGGTGACCTGGGGACGGATCGAGTCCGGCCATGCGCCGAACGTGATCCCGCAGCACGCCGAGCTGTCCGGGACCGTCCGCTGCCTGGACCTGGACGCCTGGCGGCAGGCCCCCGACATCGTGCACGCGGCCATCGACGAGGTCGCCACCCTGCACCGGGCCAAGTCGGAGATCAACTACGTGCGCGGGGTGCCGCCCGTGGTGAACGACCGGGAGTCCACCGAGCTGCTGCGGCGCGCGATGGCCGCCCGGCGGGGGCGGGAGTCCGTCGAGAGCACCGAGCAGAGCCTGGGCGGGGAGGACTTCTCCTGGTACCTGGAGCACGTGCCGGGAGCCATGGCCCGCCTCGGCGTACGGCGGCCCGGCGAGCGCACGGTGCGTGATCTGCACCAGGGCGACTTCGACGCCGACGAGCACGCGATCACGGTGGGCGTGGAGATGTTCACCGCGGCCGCCTTCCTGGACCCCAACGGGACGCAGAGCTGACCGGACGGCCCCCGCGGGGGCCGTCCCCCCGGCGAGCGCAACACATATGCAAGCCATTCGTGCACTGACCGCAACACGGGTGTGGGACGGCTCAGAGAACGAGTTCAGGTGCTGTTTGCCTCGAATCGATAACGGCGTCGAGAGGGGTGTTTTTCTGACATCTACGCGCGTTACGATGCCGCGAAGCCGACGCCGCCGGGGCGTCTAGGCTCGAGCGCCGACCAGGTGCTCACATCAAGCGCCGACATGGCGCTCAGGTCAGGTGAAGGAGCCTTCCCGTGCGCCGGGTAGCCAAGCTTTCTGCTGCGTGTATCGCCACCGCAGCCCTCGCAGTGACTGCCACCGCGTGTGGCAGCACGTCCTCCGACAACAACGCCTCGTCGTCCTCCTCCTCGGGCGGCGGCAAGGGCATCAAGATCGGTCTCGCCTACGACGTCGGCGGCCGTGGTGACAGGTCCTTCAACGACTCCGCCGCGCGCGGTGCCGACAAGGCCGAGAAGGAGTTCGGCGGTTCCATCAAGGAGCTGACCGCCAAGACCTCCGACACCGAGGCCGACCGCGAGCAGCGGCTGTCGGACCTGGCCCAGGCCGGTTACAACCCGGTCGTGGCGGTCGGTTTCTCCTACGCCGCCTCCATGGAGAAGGTCGCGAAGCAGTTCCCGAAGACCAGCTTCGGCATAGTCGACTCGGTCGTGGACGCCAAGAACGTCAACAGCATCACCTTCACCGAGGAGCAGGGCTCCTACCTGGCCGGTGTCGCCGCGGCGCTGAAGACCAAGAAGGACCACGTCGGCTTCATCGGCGGTGTCGACACCCCGCTGATCAAGAAGTTCGAGGCGGGCTACGTCCAGGGCGTCAAGGACACCAACCCGAAGGTCAAGGTCGACGTCCAGTACCTGAGCCACGGCACCGACCTGTCCGGCTTCTCCAGCCCCGACAAGGGCAAGCAGGCCGCGCAGGGCATGCTGGACAACGGCGCCGACGTGGTCTACTCGGCGGCCGGCTCCTCCGGCAACGGCGCGATCGAGGCCGTCAACGGCGTCAAGGGCGCCTGGGCCGTCGGCGTGGACTCCGACCAGTACAACGTCCCGGGTCTGGCCAAGTACAAGAACTCGATCCTGACCTCGATGGTCAAGAACGTCGACGTCGGCGTCTACGACTTCATCAAGTCGGTCCACGACGGCAAGCCGCTGGCCGGCAACAACGTCTACTCGCTCGCCAAGAACGGTGTCTCGCTGGCCACCAGTGGTGGCTTCATCAGCGACATCCAGCCCAAGCTGGACGCGGCGAAGCAGAAGATCGTCTCCGGCCAGATCAAGGTCAAGACCACCCCGTGATCTGATTCCGACCCGACCCCGTCCGGTCGGTTCGTCGGACCTCGGCTCGGCGTAGGGGGAGCCGCTCGCTACCCCCTCGCCGAGCCATAACAATGTGTCAACTCTACGCGTGTAGCATGGAGTTGCCGCGCTAGCGTCGCCGACGCCTGCCCTCCCCTACGCAGCCCCTTTCCCCGAGGAGAGTGCGCCATCAACGCGTCCAGCCCTCCCGCTGCCGTCGAACTGCGCGGCATCACCAAGCGTTTCCCCGGCGTCGTCGCCAACCGCGACATCGACATCACCGTACGCACGGGCACCGTGCACGCCCTGTGCGGTGAGAACGGCGCCGGCAAGTCCACCCTGATGAAGATCCTCTACGGCATGCAGCAGCCGGACGAGGGCACCATCACGGTCAACGGCGAGACGGTGGTCCTCCACAACCCCGCCGACGCCATCGGCCGCGGCATCGGCATGGTGCACCAGCACTTCATGCTCGCCGACAACCTCACCGTCCTCGAGAACGTCGTCCTCGGCGCGGAGAAGCTGTACGGCATCGGGGGCAAGGCCCGCGCGAAGATCAAGGAGATCTCCGACGCGTACGGCCTGAACGTCCGCCCCGACGTCCTCGTCGAGGAGCTGGGCGTCGCCGACCGCCAGCGCGTGGAGATCCTCAAGGTCCTCTACCGGGGCGCCAAGACCCTCATCCTGGACGAGCCCACCGCCGTCCTCGTGCCGCAGGAGGTCGACGCCCTCTTCGACAACCTGCGCGAGCTGAAGGCCGAGGGCCTCACCGTCATCTTCATCTCCCACAAGCTGGGCGAGGTGCTGTCCGTCGCCGACGAGATCACCGTCATCCGGCGCGGCACCACCGTCGGCACGGTCGAGCCGCGGAGCACCACCCCCAAGCAGCTCGCCGAGCTGATGGTCGGCAGCGAGCTGCCCACGCCGGAGACCGAGGAGTCCACCGTCACGGACGTCCCGATGCTCAGGCTGGACGGCGTGCACCTCTCGCAGACCGACCTCGACGGCATCGAGCGGATCATCCTGGACGAGGTCACCTTCACCATCCACAAGGGCGAGGTCCTCGGCATCGCCGGTGTGGAGGGCAACGGCCAGTCCGAGCTGGTCGAGGCGATCATGGGCATGCGCCAGCCCGACGCCGGCGTCGTCACGCTCGACGGCGCCGACATCTCGCGCATCCCGACCCGCGACCGCCGCGAGGCCGGCATCGGCTACATCCCCGAGGACCGCCACCGCCACGGCCTGCTCCTGGAAGCGCCGCTGTGGGAGAACCGCATCCTCGGCCACGTCACCGAGAAGCCCAACTCGCGCGGCGGACTCCTCGACATCAAGGCGGCCCGCACCGACACCGAGCGGATCGTGCAGGCGTACGACGTCCGCACGCCCGGCATCGACGTGACCGCGGCCTCGCTCTCCGGCGGCAACCAGCAGAAGCTGATCGTCGGCCGCGAGATGAGCCACAACCCCAAGCTGCTCATCGCCGCCCACCCCACCCGTGGTGTGGACGTCGGCGCGCAGGCGGCCATCTGGGACTACATCCGCGACGCCCGCCGCGAGGGCCTGGCCGTGCTGCTGATCTCCGCGGACCTGGACGAGCTGATCGGGCTCTCCGACACCCTGCGGGTCATGTACCGCGGCCGCCTGGTCGCCGACGCCGACCCCGCCACGATCACCCCCGAAGAGCTGGGCTCCGCCATGACGGGTGCGGCCACCGGCCACCTGGAGCACACAGAGGACGACGAGCGATGAAGAAGCTGACCTCACGGATCGACAAGGAGCGGCTGCTCCTCGGGCTCGCCGCGCCGCTGCTGGCGATCGTCGCCGCGCTCGTCGTCACCGCCCTGGTGATCCTCGCCACCGGCAAGAACCCGGGCGCCGCGTTCAGCGACATGGTGACCTACGGCTTCGCCAGCGACAGCCAGGTCTACATCCTGAACAAGGCGACCACGTACTACCTGGCGGGCGTCTCGGTGGCCATCGGCTTCCGGATGAACCTGTTCAACATCGGCGTCGACGGCCAGTACCGGCTCGCCGCGTTCATAGCCGCCGTCGTCGGCGGGGCGCTCACCGTGCCCGGCTGGATCGCCATCCCGCTGATCCTCATCAGCGCCATGGCGACCGGCGCCCTGTGGGCGGCCATCGCCGGCATCCTCAAGGTGACGCGAGGCGTCAGCGAGGTCATCTCGACCATCATGCTGAACTCGATCGCCACCGCGATCATCGCCTACCTGCTGCAGCCCGGGAAGCTCGCCCAGCTCGAACAGGGCGGCACCGTGGTCTCCACCAAGCCGCTGCCGTCGTCCTCGTACTTCTTCAGCATCAACACGGGCCCTTCCGGCGAGCTGTGGGGCTTCATCGTCATCGCCGCGCTGGTCGGCGTCGCGTACTGGTTCGTGCTCGGCCGTACCCGGTTCGGCTTCGACCTGCGCACGGTCGGCCAGTCCGAGAGCGCGGCCTCCGCGAGCGGTGTGTCGGTGAAGAAGATGGTCGCCACCAGCATGATCATCTCGGGTGCGGTGGCCGGTCTCATCGGCATGCCGACCCTGCTCAACGACAGCTACGCGTTCAGCAACGACTTCCCGGTCGGTATCGGCTTCACCGGCATCGCCATCGCGCTGCTCGGCCGCAACCACCCGATCGGCATCGCGCTCGGCGCCCTCCTGTGGGGCTTCCTGGAGCGCACCACCAACCACCTGGAGTTCCAGGGCTACGACAAGGAGATCCTCGGCGTGATCCAGGGCGTCATCGTCCTGTGCGTCGTGATCGCCTACGAGGTCGTACGCCGGTACGGCCTGAAGCGCCAGCAGCAGCGGGTCGGCGCGGAACTCGCCGCCCAGGCCGCCGCTCCGACGAAGAAGCAGGAGGTGGCGTGATGACTGCCACGATGACCGACGCGCCGCCGCCCGCGGCGCCCAAGGCGGCGGGCGCGCCGCAGCGCTCGGGCCGCTCGTTCGGCCAGATCCTCCTGCTCGTGGCGGGCGCGCTGCTGCTCCTGGCCGCGGTCCGGATGATCACCGGCTCCAACGACCTCGACTCCGCCGGGCAGGTCAGCGCCGCGCTCGGCCTCGCCGTGCCGATCGGCCTCGCCGGTCTCGCCGGTCTGTGGTCGGAGCGGTCCGGTGTGGTCAACATCGGCCTCGAGGGCATGATGATCCTCGGCACCTTCGGCGCCGGCTGGATCGGCTGGCAGTCCAGCCCCTGGCTGGGCCTGCTGTGCGGCATCGGCTTCGGTGTCCTCGGCGGCCTGCTGCACGCCGTCGCCACCATCACCTTCGGCGTGGACCACATCGTCTCCGGTGTCGCGATCAACCTGCTCGCGCTCGGCGCCACCCAGTACCTCGCCAAGCTGTTCTTCACCAACGGCCATGCGGCCGACGCGGGCGGCAACCCCAAGCAGTCCCCGCCGGTCGACTCGCTGCCGAACGTCACCGTGCCCGGACTGTCCGACGGCCTCGCGTCGCTGGAGAAGCACCACTGGTTCCTGGTCTCGGACCTCGCCGGCATCCTCGGCGGCCTGATCACCAACCTGTCCGTGGTCACGATCCTGGCCGCGGTGCTCTTCGTCGGCAGCTGGTGGATCCTGTGGCGCACCCCGTTCGGGCTGCGGCTGCGCTCCTGCGGCGAGAACCCGGTCGCCGCGGAGTCGCTCGGCGTCAACGTCTACCGGTACAAGTACGCGGCCGTGGCCATCTCCGGCGGCCTCGCCGGCCTCGGCGGCGCCTTCCTCGCGCTGGTCACCTCGCACACCTACCTGGAGGGCCAGACCGGCGGCCGCGGTTACATCGGCCTCGCGGCGATGATCTTCGGCAACTGGCGCCCGGGCGGCCTGGCGATGGGCGCCGGCCTGTTCGGCTACTCCGACGCCCTCCAGCTGCGCAACGGCGGTACGACCGTGCACGCGCTGCTGCTCCTGCTGGTCGTCCTGCTCGTGGCCCTGGCCGGCTGGAAGCTGTACCGCACCTCCCTGTGGCAGGGCTCGGTCAGCCTCATCGTCGCCGCGCTCGTCCTGGTGTGGTACCTGTTCACCGACGAGGTTCCGAGCGACTTCGTGGGCGCCACCCCGTACGTCGTCACCCTGCTCGTGCTGTCGCTCTCCGCGCAGCGCCTGCGGATGCCGAAGGCGGACGGCATGCGGTACCGGAAGGGCCAGGGCAAGTGACTCAGGAAACCGCCGTGTTCGGCTGGGAGGCGCTGCGCGCCGAGGCGCGGGAGGCCATGTCCCACGCCTACGCCCCCTACTCGGGCTACCCCGTCGGCGCGGCGGCCCTGGTCGACGACGGCCGCACGATCACCGGCTGCAACGTCGAGAACGCCTCCTACGGACTCGGCCTGTGCGCCGAGTGCGGGCTGGTCTCGCACCTGCAGCGCACGGGCGGCGGCCGTCTGACCCACTTCACCTGCGTGGACGGCGAGGGCGCCCTGCTGGTGCCCTGCGGCCGCTGCCGCCAGCTCCTCTACGAGTTCGGCGGTCCCGGCCTGCTGCTCGACACGCCCGCGGGCGTACTCCCGCTCTCCGAGATGCTGCCCCAGGCCTTCGGCCCGGACCATCTCACCAAGTAACTCCCGTACGGCCCCCCTGACCCGCTCAGGGGGGCCGTGCACCTTCGCACCCCCCGGAAGGAAAGCCATGGCCATGGACGCCATCTCCGTCATCCGCACGAAGCGGGACCGCGGCGAGCTGACCGACGAGCAGATCGACTGGGTCATCGACGCGTACACCCGCGGCGAGGTCGCCGACTACCAGATGGCCGCCCTCAACATGGCGATCCTGCTCAACGGCATGAACCGCGGCGAGATCGCCCGCTGGACGGCCGCCATGATCGCCTCCGGCGAGCGCATGGACTTCTCCAGCCTGTCCCGCCCGACGGCTGACAAGCACTCCACCGGCGGCGTCGGTGACAAGATCACGCTGCCGCTGGCCCCCCTGGTCGCGGCCTGCGGCGCGGCCGTCCCGCAGCTCTCCGGCCGGGGCCTCGGCCACACCGGCGGCACCCTGGACAAGCTGGAGTCGATCCCCGGCTGGCGCGCCCTGCTCTCCAACGAGGAGATGCTGCACGTCCTCGACACGACCGGCGCGGTGATCTGCGCGGCGGGCGACGGCCTGGCCCCGGCGGACAAGAAGCTGTACGCCCTGCGCGACGTGACCGGCACGGTCGAGGCGATCCCGCTGATCGCGTCCTCGATCATGTCGAAGAAGATCGCGGAGGGCACCGGCTCCCTGGTGCTGGACGTGAAGGTGGGCACGGGCGCCTTCATGAAGACGATCGAGGACGCGCGTGAGCTGGCCTCGACGATGGTCGGCCTGGGCACGGACCACGGCGTGAAGACGGTCGCGCTCCTGACGGACATGTCCACCCCCCTCGGCCTCACGGCGGGCAACGCCCTGGAGGTCCGCGAGTCGGTGGAGGTCCTGGCGGGCGGCGGCCCCGCGGACGTGGTCGAGCTGACGATCGCGCTGGCCCGCGAGATGCTCGACGCGGCCGGCATCAAGGACGCGGACCCCGCGAGGGCCCTCGCGGACGGCTCCGCGATGGACGTCTGGCGCCGCATGATCGCGGCCCAGGGCGGCGACCCGGACGCCGAGCTGCCCACCTCGAAGGAGCAGCACGTCGTCAAGGCGTCGTCCACCGGTGTCCTGACCCGCCTCGACGCCTACGGCATCGGCGTCGCCGCCTGGCGCCTGGGCGCCGGCCGCGCGCGCAAGGAGGACCCGGTGCAGGCGGGGGCGGGCGTCGAGCTGCACGCCAAGCCGGGCGACACGGTGACCGAGGGCCAGCCCCTGCTGACCCTGCACACCGACACCCCCGAGCGCTTCGACTACGCCCTCCAGGCGGTCCAGGGCTCGTACGACATCGCGGCACCGGGCACCGACTTCACGGCGACCCCCGTGGTGCTGGAGCGCATCGCCTGACCGGGGGATCTCCCTTCCGGGTGAACGGGATCGGCGGACCTCCGCCGGTCCCGTTCGGCGTGCCGGGACCGGTGACACGACGCCCCTCACGACCGGGTTCTCCGCCGGCCGGGCCTCAGCCCAGTGCCGTCGCCACCCCCACCAGGACCGGTACCGACACGATCGTCGAGAGCAGGATCGACTCGCGGGCCAGGGACTCGGCCACGTGGTAGCGGCTGGCGTAGGTGAAGAGGTTCTGGGCGGCCGGGAGGGCGGAGGTCACCACGACGTCCAGCAGGGGCGCGCCACGCAGGCCGAAGACGGCGGTCGCCAGGGCCCAGGCCACCAGCGGCTGGCCCAGTGACTTCAGCGCCACGGACAGCAGGACCAGTTCGCGGTCCCGGCCCCGCCCGGGGGCCGCGCTGCCGTGCAAAGACATGCCGAAGACCAGCAGGGCCGCCGGGACGGACATGTTGCCGATCAGGGTGAGAGGGTCCAGCACCGGGCCGGGCAGCGTCCAGCCGGCCGCCGACACCACGACCCCGGACAGCGAGCCGACGGCGATGGGATTGCGCAGCGGGGTCAGCAGGCGCCGCCACACCGTGCCCTTCTCGCCCATGCCGGACAGGTCGAGGACGGTGAGCGCGACGGGGGTGACGAGGACGACCTGGAAGAGCAGCACCGGCGCCACCAGGGACGCGTCGCCCAGCACATACGCGGCGATCGGGATGCCGAGGTTGCCCGAGTTGACGTAACCGGAGCACAGCGCGCCGATCGTCGTACGGCCCACCCCCCAGCGCCCGAGCGCCCCGGCCGCCACGAAGACGCCGGAGACCGCCACCGAACTCAGGGCCGTCACCAGCAGGCGGCTGGAGAAGAGGACCGACAGGTCGGCCCTGGCCAGGGTCGTGAAGAGCAGCGCAGGACCGGCCACCGTGAAGGCCAGCCGCGTCAGGACCTCGACCCCCTGCGCCCCGAGCGTCCCGCGCCGCCCGAGCACATAGCCCACCCCGATGACGACCGCGATCACCGCGAACCCGCTCAGCACCCCCTGCACGGGACCAACCCTCCGGGGAAGATCGCGGGCACGTCAATGTGATCTTCGACGGCCCGGGCGGGCGGACGCGGCCCGGCGAGGCGAACGCACGAGGCGACGGCACGCGCGGGCCGCGATGAGTTCCGCACGCCCGGCGGGTCTACCGCACGTGGATGCCCAGGAACCCGCCGTGCTCGTGTTGGCCGGCCCCGTCGGACGTGAGGAGGTGGCAGGGCTGTGCGCGGACGTGCGGGCGCTGCTGGACGGCCGTGGGGCCGGGGTCGTCGTGTGCGACGTGGGCGGGCTCGGGCCGCCGGGGCTGGCGGTCGTGGACCTGCTGGCGCGGCTGGAGCTGGCCGCCCGCCGGGCCGGCGGGCGGATCCGGCTCAGGGACCCCGATCCCGCGCTACACGCCCTGCTCGCCCTCGTCGGACTCCGCTTCCAGGTGGAGGGGCAGCCCGAAGAGCGGGAACCACCGCTGGGTGTCGAGGAAGCAGTGGAAACCGGTGATCCGGCCCTCTGACAGCTCCAGCACCTGCACCGCCCAAGGACTGAAGCCGCCCTTCTCCGGGTCCGGCTTGTAGTGCGCGAAGCCGGGCAGGCCGTTGGCCCGGACGGGCAGCAGCCGGGAGCCGGCGCAGGAGGCGCCGAGGGTGGTCATGAAGCCGGTGATGTCGGCCGAGCCGAGCAGCCACAGGTCGAACGGCGGCATCGTCATGATGGCGTCCTCGTGGAGCAGCGCCGTCAGCGCCGTCATGTCGTAGCCCTCGAAGGCCTTGACGTAGCGCTCCAGGAGTCGCTGCTGCTCCTCGTCCAGCGGGTCGGACACCGTGGCGTCGGCGCCCGCCTCCGCGCGCTCGGCGAGGGTGGCGCGCGCCCGCTGCAGCGCGCTGTTGACCGAGGCGACCGTGGTGTCCAGCAGCTCGGCGACCTCGCTCGCCCGCCAGGCCAGCACCTCGCGCAGGATCAGCACCGCCCGCTGCTTGGGCGGCAGCTGCTGCAGGGCTGCCATGAAGGCCAGGCGGATCGACTCCTTGGCGACCGCCGCCTCCGCCGGGTCGTCGACCGTCGGCAGCACGCGCGCGTCCGGCACCGGCTCCAGCCAGGTGTGGTCCGGGCGGGGGGAGAGGGCCGCCTGGGCGAGTGGGGTCGAGTCCGTCAGATCCATCGGCCTCGCCCGCTTGTTCCCCGCCGTCAGCATGTCCAGGCACACGTTGGTCGCGATCCGGTACAGCCACGAGCGCAGGGAGGAGCGGCCCTCGAACCTGTCGTAGCTCCGCCAGGCGCGGACCAGGGTGTCCTGCACCGCGTCCTCGGCCTCGAAGGAGGAGCCGAGCATCCGGTAGCAGTAGCCGGTCAGCTCGGTCCGGTGCTTCTCCAGTGCGACGTCGAGATCCGCCGTCGCCGTGCTGTCGCCCATCGTCCACCCACCCCTGTGGCCGTCCTGTTCGCGCGCCTTCGCGCTCCAGCACTCCGGAAGCTACCGCAGCCCACTGACAATGGCCCCCGGAGCACGAAAAAGCCCAGCTGGGATCGGTTGCTTTCGAGGGTGAGCACCCTGACCGCGGGCGCACACGCGTGCGGGGTACGGGCCCGCATGCCCGTACCCCGCAGCTCCCGCGACCGGGCTCTCAGTGCGCCGCGACCGGCTCCCGGCCGGCCGCCCGGGCCGCCCGGGACCCGAGGACCGTGATCGTGACGACGCCGAGGACCGCGAGGATCCCGACGCCCACCGTGCCCGCCCAGCCGTCCGCGTGGAAGGCCGTCGCGCCGACCGTGCTGCCGACGCTGGAGCCGATGTAGTACGCCGACTGGTAGAGGGCGGAGGCCTGGGCGCGGCCGTGCGTGGCCGTCTTGCTGACCGCCGAGGAGGCGACCGCGTGCCCGGCGAAGAAGCCCGCGGTGATCAGCACCAGGCCCACCAGGACCAGCGGCAGCGAGTCGGCCAGGGAGAGCAGCAGGCCCGCGGTCGTCGTGCCGCCCGCCAGGTACAGCGCACCCCGGCGGCCGAGCCGGCCCACCAGACGGCCCGCCACGGACGCGGACACCGTGCCCACCAGGTAGACCAGGAAGATCGAGCCGGCGACACCCTGCGGCAGCCCGAACGGCGCCCCCGTCAGCCGGTAGCCGATCACCGTGTACACGCCGCCGAACACGGTCATGAACAGCGCGCCGATCGCGTACAGACGGCGCAGCAGCGGGTCGGAGAGGTGGTCGCGGACCGAGCCGAGCAGGACGCGGGGCCGCAGCGAGCCCGCCTTGAAGTGCTTCGGGGCCGGCAGCAGCAGCCGGAACGCCACCGCGCACCCGACGGCGACCAGGCCGATCACGCCGACCGAGACCCGCCAGCCCCACTCCTGCGCCACCCAGCCGGTGATCACCCGGCCGCTCATGCCGCCGATGCTGTTGCCCGCGACGAACAGGCCGATCGCCGTGACCAGCGCCTTCGGCCGGACCTCCTCGGCCAGGTACGCCTGCGCCGAGGCCGGCAGACCGGCCAGCGCGGCGCCCTGCACCGCCCGCAGCACCACCAGCGCGCCGATCGACGGCGCGAAGGGCACCAGCAGTCCGACGGCCACCGCGACCGCCAGCGAGGCGGTCATCACCGTGCGGCGCCCGAAGCGCTCCGACAGGGCGCTCATCGGGAGCACGAACAGGGCCAGTCCGCCGGTCGCGGCCGCCACGGTCCAGCTCGCCTCGCTCGCCGCGACGCCGAACTCCCCGGAGATCAGCGGCAGCAGGGCCTGCGTGGAGTAGAGCAGGGCGAAGGTGGCGACTCCGGCGAGGAAGAGGGCGAGGCTCATCCGGCGGTAGCCGGGGCCGCCCGGGGTCATCCGGGAGTCGGAGGCGGAGTCGGCGGTGCGGGCTTGCGATTCGGCGTCCACGGTGGCGGACGCCTCAGTACTGGCGGGAGACATGCCTCGACCGTATGTACGGTCTTTCTCATCCGTCCAATGCATGGAATCGGCATAATCGTTCCCATGGTGCATCAGCAGAGGTCACAGGCGCGCCTGTCACCGTACAGTGACACAGAAGACATGGCGCTGTTGCTCGCGCCCCGCCTCGCGTACTTCGCCGGCGTGGCCCGTACCGAGCACGTCACCCGTGCCGCCCAGGAGATGAACGTCCCCCAGTCCACCCTCTCCCGCGCGATGGCCCGCCTGGAGGAGGACCTGGGCGTGGACCTGTTCGCCCGCCGGGGCCGCACCGTCTCCCTGACCACGGCCGGCCACACCTTTCTCGCCTCCGTCGAGCGCGCCCTCGCCGAGGTCGAGCGCGCCGCCGAGGAGGTCCGCGCGGACGCCGACCCGGCCACCGGCAAGGTCGCCTTCGGCTTCCTGCACACCATGGGCGCCGAGACCGTACCCGGCCTGCTGCACGCCTTCCGCGCCGACCACCCGCGCGTCCGCTTCAGCCTGGTCCAGAACTACGGCGAGGCCATGCTGGAGGGCCTGCGCGCCGGTGAACTGGACCTCTGCCTGACGTCCCCCGTCCCCGACGCGCCCGACCTGGTCGCCCGCCGGCTCGACGAGCAGAAGCTCCGCCTGGTCGTCCCCGCCGACCATTCCCTGGCGGGCCGCCGCCGCATTCGGCTGGCCGAGGCCGCCGACGAAACCTTCGTCACCCTGGAACCCGGCTACGGCCTGCGGCGCATCACCGACGCCCTGTGCCGCGAGGCCGGGTTCACGCCCCGGATCGCCTTCGAGGGCGAGGAGGCGGAGACGCTGCGGGGACTGGTGGCGGCGGGTCTGGGGGTCGCCCTGCTGCCTCCGCCGACCGTCCCGAGGCCGGGGGTGGTGGAGCTGACGGTCACGGCCCCGAGGGCGGTACGGGAGATCGGCGTCGCATGGCTGGCCGGCCGCCCGGACACCCCTCCGGTGGCCGCCTTCAAGAGGTTCCTGCTGTCGAGACGGGGGAGTCTCCTTCCCCAGGGGGTGTCGTTCGGATCAGGCCGGCCGTGAGGAACAGCGCTTGCCGGGCGACGCCGGGATGATCCGAACGACACCCCCTAGTGCCGCAGCGACTGGCCGAACCCCGCGGCCAGCGGCATCCGCAGGCCGATCGGCGGCGGCGCCGCGAGCGCGTCCTCGACCGGCCGGGAGACCGCGCTCCCGAACAGCGCGCCCATCACGAAGTCGGCGGAGAGGGAGAGCACTTCGTCCCGGTACCCGTGCAGTCCATGGCCGTCCGAGTGGACTTCGAACCGGCACACCTCCCGGTTCACCTTCTTCGCCCGGGCGGCCAGCCGGAAGGACAGCTCGGGGTCGGTGCGCTCGTCGTTCGTGCCGTGCACGATCAGCACCCGCCGCCCCACCAGCTGCTTCACCGGCTCGGGCGGTGCGGCCACGTCCTCCTCCGGCAGCCAAGGGGCGAGCGACACCACCGAGTTGACGGCCTCGTGGCCGCCCGCGCGGAGCGCCGCCCGGCCGCCCATGCCGACGCCGACCAGACACACGGGGACGTCGCCGTAGCGTCGTACGACCTCCTCGGCGGCCCACTCCGCGTCCCCGGCCAGGTGCGCCTCGCTGCCGTTCCAGCCGCGGTAGCGATAGCGGACGGCGTGGACGGCCAGCCCCTCGGCGCGGCCCGCGCGGGCGAGGCGGCGGCCCAGGGCACGCACGAAGGCCGTCGCCCAGACGGGGGACGGCCTGCGGGCGGAGACCTCCTCCCCGCCGGGGAGCAGCAGCACCGCTCCGCTCACCGCCGTCGGCTCCGGGCCGACTGCCTTCCCCAGCCCGGCCGTTCGCACCGGCGTCGCTTGCTGTCCCATGACAGAACAGTGTCAGAAGGCGCGGTGTACCAAACCCGTACGTGCGGTCACCGTTGCGTATCGACGGAAAGCCGACGCAAAACGTGCGGCGGTGTCCGGTGCGAACAGCCCGCTCTCTACGCGCGTAGGCGTTACAGTGCGGCAATGACGAGCCAGACTGCACCCGCCGGGGGCGTCCCGGCGAACGCCCCGGCGCACGTGCCGACGGGGGACCAGATCCGCCGGGCACCCAAGGTCGTGCTGCACGATCACCTCGACGGCGGGCTCCGGCCGGGAACCGTCGTCGAACTCGCCCACGAGACCGGGTACGGGGAGCTTCCCGAGACCGACCCGGACAAGCTGGGCCTCTGGTTCCGTGAGGCGGCCGACTCCGGATCGCTGGAACGGTATCTGGAGACCTTCCGGCACACCGTCGGCGTGATGCAGACCAGGGACGCCCTGGTCCGGGTCGCCCGGGAGTGCGCCGAGGACCTCGCCGAGGACGGGGTCGTCTACGCCGAGGTGCGCTACGCCCCCGAGCAGCACCTGGAGAACGGGCTGAGCCTGGAGCAGGTGGTCGAGGCGGTCAACGAGGGGTTCCGGCAGGGCGAGCGGCTGGCCCGGGAGAACGGCCACCGGATCCGCGTCGGCGCCCTGCTCACCGCCATGCGGCACGCGGCCCGCTCCCTGGAGATCGCCGAACTCGCCAACCGCTACCGGGACTCGGGCGTGGTCGGCTTCGACATCGCCGGCGCCGAGGCCGGCCATCCGCCCACCCGGCACCTGGACGCGTTCGAGTACCTCAAGCGCGAGAACAACCACTTCACGATCCACGCCGGCGAGGCCTTCGGGCTGCCGTCCATCTGGCAGGCGCTGCAGTGGTGCGGCGCCGACCGGCTCGGGCACGGGGTGCGGATCATCGACGACATCGAGGTCGGCGCGGACGGGTCGGTGCGGCTCGGGCGGCTCGCCTCCTACGTCCGGGACAAGCGGATCCCGCTGGAGCTGTGCCCCAGTTCCAACCTGCAGACCGGGGCCGCCTCCTCGTACGCCGAGCATCCGATCGGGCTGCTGCGCCGGCTGCACTTCCGGGCCACGGTGAACACCGACAACCGGCTGATGTCGCACACCACCATGAGCCAGGAATTCGAGCACCTCGTCGAGGCGTTCGGTTATACGCTCGACGACCTGCAGTGGTTCTCCGTCAATGCGATGAAATCAGCGTTCATTCCTTTCGATGAACGACTCGCGATGATCAATGACGTCGTCAAGCCCGGATATGCGGAGCTGAAGTCCGAATGGCTGTTTCAGCAGACGGCGTCCACCAGCGGTTCTGTCGGTTCGGAGGGGTAGTCCCACCCTCTTTCCATGCACGGAATGCGGACGCCATTTCACGGGGCGTCCGCATTTCGGTGTTTGCGGATGGCGGCCCGGCGTGTTTACGGTCGTGGACCGCTCGGATCGTTTGTGATCTTCCGTCTCCGCATTCAAGGACGCACTCACCATGAAGCAGTCTGCCGCCAAGACCCTCGGTGTCGCCGCCCTCGGTGCCGCCTTCGCCGCCGTCGGCGCGGGCGCCGCCAACGCGGCCCCGGCCGTCCCGGACGCGCCCCAGGCCGCGCAGGCCCTGGACGGCGTCACCAAGACGCTGCCGGCCGGGAACGTCGGCAAGGCTCTGCCGGGGGCCGCCGAGGCGCTCACCCATGGGCAGGGTGCCGTGGGTGCCGGGGTGGCGGCCGCGCAGCCGGCCGTCCAGAACGTGCTCGCCAAGGGTCCGGCCGCGCCGGTCGCCCAGCTGCTCGGCGGGCTGCCGCTGCGGAACACGGGTCTGCCCACGCACGGTGTGCCGGTGAACGGGATCCCGCTCGGCTGACGTCCTTCTTCCCCCATGACGCCGCTGGGGCGCTCCGGAGCTGTCCGGAGCGCCCCAGCGGCGTGTGCGCGCGGATCCCGGCGGGTCCGGGATCGGGATCACCAGGCCGTGGAGCGGACCGACTCCTCGGACGGCAGCAGGATCCACAGACCTATGTAGAGCAGGAACTGCGGTCCCGGCAGCAGGCAGGACAGCAGGAAGAGGACCCGCATCGTCGTGGCGGAGGTGCCGAAGCGCCGGGCCAGCGCTGCGCAGACTCCGCCGAGCATGCGGCCGTGGGTGGGGCGGGCGAGGGCGGCCATGTCGGCTCCTGTCGTGATCGTCGGTTCGCTGTGCGGCTGTCTTCAGCTGTCTTCGACGATACGGAGACGAAGCGGACGAAGCGTCCCTCTACGGAGCTATCCCGACCCTGGGAATCGTCGGGGTGCGCCCCTGAGACAGCTCCTCCGGGGCGGTGACGGGCTCGGCCTCGCCGTGCCCGGACCCCGCACGCCGCAGCCGGGCGCGGCCCGCGGGGACCACGGCCAGGTGGGCCAGGATCACACCGGTGGTGTTGAGCAGCAGCGAGTCCACGTCCACGACCCTGCCGGGCACACCGGTCTGCACCAGGGCGATGCCGAGGGAGATCAGGGCGCCCGCGGCGGCCGTACGGATCAGGGAGGACAGCGGGGAGACCGCGAGCCGGCCGTGCACCGCCGGCAACAGCACGCCCAGCGGGGCGAGCAGGGCCAGCCCCTCGCCGAGGGGCTTGGCGGCGCCCGGCCAGCCCAGCGCCAGATCGGCCCGGACACCGGCCAGGGGGCGCAGATTGGGAGGCGTCACCCACGGGACGTCCAGAGGCCGCAGCATCAGCCAGGCGACGACGGCGAGATGTGCGACGAGGAGGACACCGCCTGTCACACGGATGCGGATTGCGGCGTTGCCGCCGACGGAGCCTTGACGCTGCACGACCCCCAAGACGCGTGGGCGTGCACGATCGGTTCCGCATCGGTCACGCGGATGTGTGTGTGAAGGGTGCTCTGCGTCCCGGCCGGGCGGGGCCGGACCGCTCGACCGCGGCTACCTGCCGGTGACCTCGCCGGACGGCGGCGAGGCGCTGCCCGGGCGGCTGCGGACGTCGGCGGTGCACTCGTAGCGGCGCAGGGCGGCGGGGACGGGGCCGCCCAGGATGACCGAGCCGTCGCCCTCGGTGGCGGCGGAGCCGGACAGGGTGCACACCAGCTGGGCGAGGGCGTAGGAGGTCAGACGGTCCGGGACGGCGCTCAGACGGAGGGAGTCCTCGGGGTCCTTGGGACCGGGGCCGGTCGCGGTGAGACCGCCCGGCACGTGCGTCGTGTAGCCCGCGGAGCGCTCCGCGGCCGACGGCGCCGCGGCGAGCTGGTCCAGCAGCCCCTGCGCCACCATCACCCGGCGCCTGGCGTCCGGGGTGCCCTCCGGTACGCGCACGGTCCGGTCGACGGTCACCAGGGACGCCCCGCACAGCAGGAAGACCTGCACGGGAACGCCGTTCGAGGTCTGCGTGGCCAGATCGGGCCCGGCCAGCGAGCACGGCACCCGCGAGGGCGCCGCGCCGAAGTCGGTCGGCACCTCCGTGGCCCGGATGCCGCAGCCGGTGAGCAGGGCGCCCAGGAGGGGCAGCGCCAGCAGGCGTCGTACGGTCATGACCCCTCCTTTCCCGGTCTGTCGTCCTTGCCGGACGTGTCGTTCTTCGTGCCGTCGTCCGCCTCCTCGGTCAGCCGTGAGGCGTCCCTGGGCAGCCGCAGGGTGAACACCGCACCGCCCTCGGGGGAGTTGGCGGCGGTGATCTCGCCGCCGTGGATGTGGGCGTTCTCCAGGGCGATGGAGAGGCCGAGCCCGCTGCCCTCGGAGCGCGGGCGGGAGGCGCTCGCCTTGTAGAAGCGGTCGAAGACGTGCGGGAGGACGTCCTCGGGGATGCCGGGACCGTGGTCGCGGACCTGGATCACCATGTCCTCGTCGGCCACGCGCACCGACACCCGGACCGGCGAACCGCCGTGCTTGAGCGCGTTGCCGATCAGGTTGGCGAGGATGACGTCCAGGCGCCGCGGGTCGAGCAGGGCGTGGACGCCGCGCTCGGCGTCCAGCTCGACGGCGTCCAGCCAGGCGCGGGCGTCGATGCAGGCGGTGATCTGGTCGGCGACGTCGACGTCGTCCAGCACCAGCCGGGCGGTGCCCGCGTCGAAGCGGGTGACCTCCATCAGGTTCTCGACCAGGTCGTTGAGGCGGCGGGTCTCGCTGACCACCAGCCGTACCGCCGGCTCGATCATCGGGTCCATGCCGCCCGCCTCCGACTCCAGCTCCTCCTCCAGCACCTCCGTCACGGCGGTGATGGCGGTCAGGGGCGTACGCAGCTCGTGGCTCATGTCGGCGACGAAGCGGCGGGACGCGTCGTCCCGCGCGGCCATCTCCGCGACCCGCTTCTCCAGCGCCTCCGCCGCGTTGTTGAACGTCCGGGAGAGGTCGGCGAGTTCGTCCGTGCCCGAGACCCGCAGCCGGGTGTCCAGCCTGCCCTCGCCCAGCCGCCGGGCGGCCACGCCCAGCCGGTGCACCGGTTTCAGCACGGTCGTGGCGGCCGCCTGCGCGAGCAGCGCCGCGCCGATCAGGGCGAGGCCGGTCGCGATGCCGAGCGACCAGGCCAGCGAGTCGAGGTCCTTCGCCTCCGGCTCCAGGGACTTCGCCATGTAGCCCGTGGGGCCGCCGCCGATCACCCGGGTACCGGCCACCAGATACGGCGTGCCGTGGTTCACGACCCGCTGCCAGTACAGGTGGTACGGCTCCTTGTTGGTGTCGCTGACCTTCTGCTGCTTGTCCACGGCCGCGCGCAGCGAATTCGGCACGTCCTCCAGCGAGAAGCCGTTGATACCGCCCGAATTGCCGTACACCGTCTTGCCGTTCGTGTCCTGGCCGACCAGGAGCACGCTGAAGCTCTGGCTGCTCGCGGCCATCTGCCCTGCGGCGCGCTGGAGCTCGTCCTGGGTGGGGTGCGCCGGCAGCGCACCCGCGCGGTTCTGCATCTCCTGCCGGAAGTCGCGCAGCACCGCGTCCTGGGCGCGGGTGAGCACCGCCTCGCGGTTGAGCCAGTAGGCGATGCCCGACGCCGACACCGCGGCGGTGAGGGCGACCAGCCCGAAGACGACGACCAGCCGCAGCCTGAGGCTGGTGAACCTGAGCCGCGACAGACTTCCCGTGCGCCCCGCGGCCCAGCCGCGCAGCCCCCCTTGCGTGTCGGTCACTGAGGGGCGTCCAGGCGGTAGCCGACACCACGGACCGTGCGGATCAGGGTCGGGGACGACGGAACGTCCTCCACCTTGGCGCGCAGCCGCTGCACACACGCGTCCACCAGGCGGGAGTCGCCCAGGTAGTCGTGCTCCCACACCAGCCGCAGCAGCTGCTGCCGGGACAGCGCCTGACCGGGCCGCCGGCTCAGCTCCAGCAGCAGCCGCAGCTCGGTCGGGGTCAGCTGCAGGTCCTCGCCGTTCTTCGTCACGGTCATCGCGGACCGGTCGATGACGACGTTGCCGAACGTCGCCGAGTCGCTGGACTCACGCTCCCCGCGCCGCAGCACGGCCCGGATCCGGGCGTCCAGCACCCGCCCCTGGACCGGCTTGACGACATAGTCGTCGGCGCCGGACTCCAGTCCGACGACCACGTCGATGTCGTCGCTGCGCGCGGTCAGCAGGATGATCGGCAGCTGGTCCGTGCGCCGGATGCGCCGGCACACCTCGAACCCGTCGATGCCGGGCAGCATCACGTCCAGCACGATCAGGTCCGGCCGCTGCTCGCGCAGCAGCTTCAGACCGTCCTCGCCGCTGGCAGCGGTGGCCACCCGGTGTCCCTGGCGCGTCAGGGAGAGCTCCAGGGCCGTACGGATGGCGTCGTCGTCCTCGATCAGCAACAGGGAAGGCACGCGCTCATTCTGGCCCATGGACGGGGTCTCGTACGACCTGTCGGCGCCGTCCCTCCCCACCGCCACCGCCTGTGCACTTCCTGTGACGACACCGGCCCCGGCCCCTGTGACAGGTCTGTGACAGTCGGCGGACACGGCGATGAAGTCGCCCCGGCAGAGTTCTCGGCACGGGCAACGGCAGTGAGCCGGAACCGGCCCGGGCAGGACCGAATCACCGGAAGTACACGACGGGGAGCGCGAGATGAACACGCTGCACAGCATCAGCACCAGCGCAGTGGTCACGCGTCTGCACGACGTGCACCGGGGTTCCGAGAGGTCCGGTGCCGTGAGCCTGCGGGGGTGCGCTCGCGGCACCGGGCGTCAGCACACCGCCTACATGACGGTGGTTGACGCGCGTACGGGGGAGACGCACGGGGGAAGCGCGTACGGGGAGGACTCGGGGGAGCGCCGCTCGCTGACGGAGGCGGAGTTCACCGCCTACGTCCAGGAGCGCCGCGCCTCCCTGTACGCCACCGCCTACCACCTGACCGGCGACCGCTTCGAGGCCGAGGACCTGCTGCAGAGCGCGCTGTTCTCGACGTACCGGGCGTGGGAGCGGATCAGCGACAAGGCGGCCGTCGGCGGGTACCTCCGCCGCACCATGACGAACCTGCACATCAGCGCCTGGCGGCGCCGCAAGCTCAACGAGTACCCGACCGAGGAACTGCCGGAGACGGCCGGCGAGACGGACGCGATGCGCGGCACCGAGCTGCGCGCGGTCTTGTGGCAGGCGCTGGCCCGGCTGCCCGAACTCCAGCGCACCATGCTGGTCCTGCGCTACTACGAGGGCCGCACGGACCCGGAGATCGCCGACATCCTCGGCATCAGTGTCGGCACGGTGAAGTCCAGCATCTGGCGGTCGCTCCGCCGGCTGCGCGAGGACGAGGTCCTCAGCTTCGGCCGTGACGAGGAGAGCGCCTTCGGCGAGTTGGTCGCCTGAGGTCAGGGTCACCGGGGGGTGACCCGCGGGGGGAAGCACGGGGGAACGGGGGACCACTGGGGGGTGGGCCCACGGGGGAATCACGGGGGAGAAACAGAAGCGGGGGGGGGGGGGGGGGCCGCCCCGCCCCCCCCCCCCCCCGCAACAACACAAACCAGCACCACCCAAAACACCAACCCCCCCCCCCCCCCCCCCACCGCAACCACCCCCTCACCACCCCAAAAAAAAAAAAACTAACGGCGAAACAA
>NZ_JBSGDB010000026.1:0-38165 GCF_053602155.1 Streptomyces sp. NPDC004561 | reverse complement strand
GATGCCCGCCATGGGTGCGAGCACGACGGGCGGCGCCACGGCGTGCGGGCCGATGGAGAGCGAGTGGGTCATCAGACGGCTGATGGAGCGGGCCGATCCGGCCGCCGGTGACGACCCGGTGTGGATCGCGCACTTCGACGGGGCGTACCTGGCCGACGAGTTGGCGCACTGTCACCGCGACCTCGGGCAGGCGGAGGCGGCGGCGCGCTGCGCCGAGCAGTCGCTGGCCGGGCACCCCGAGTCCCGGGCCCGCCGGCGCGCGATCGGCTATGTGCTGCTCGCCACGGCCCAGGTGCAGCAGCGCGAGATCGAACAGGCGTGTGCCACCGGGCTGAAGGCGGTGGAGCTGCTGGAGACGCTGCGTTCCAACCGGGGCGCGGAGTACCTGGAGGACCTCCAGCAGCGCCTGGAGCCCTTCCGGGACGAGTCGGTGGTCAGGGAGTTCGGGGCCCGCCTCGACCTCCAGCAGGCCGCGTGAACATCGGCCCCGCGGGCGCGTGAACGTGTGGCGAACGACACGCCCGCGTGCGGCGCGCCCCATTTACAGCGCCGCGCGGGGCGGTTGTGTTACTGCCGTCACAGGGAAGGAGGTCGTGGCCTGAGCTGCGTGGCACCCGGCTCGGGGGACCCGGTAGCGTGAGCCGACGATTCACAAGGTCCCCCATTAGTAGGAGTCCCGGTGACGCAGAGTGGACAGGGCGAGGAACCCTCGGCCCAGCCCGCACGCGAAGGCATCGTGCTGCCCTCCGACGGAGGCGAGCCCGTACTTCCGGGCATGAGCGCCGAGCCCGCACCCGCGGCACCGGCCGGTGGGCAGTCCTGGGGCGGGTCCTGGGGCCCGGAGCAGCAGGCGCCCCGGCCGGGCCAGGGCTGGTCCCCGGGCGCCCAGCAGTGGGACGCCTCCGGCGCACCGGAGCCGGGGCCCTCGTCCGCCGCCGGTCCCGGCCCGCTGCCCCCGGAGAACGCCCCGGCCCCCTCGTACGGCGGTCCGGAACCCTCCTACGGCGACCGGGCGGCCGCCTACGGCGCCGGTGGCCACCAGCCGCGGCACGGCGGCCAGGGCGGCGCGTACGGCGAGAGCCCGCAGCCGGGGTACGGCGCGCCGGACCCGTACCAGCAGCACCAGCAGCAGTACCCGGGGTCGCCCGCCGGCGCCGCGCCGCTGCCGCCGGCCGTACCGGACGGCTACCCCGCCGGAAACGCCCCGCTGCCCCCGGCGGCCGAGGGCGCGACCCAGTACCTGCCGCCGGTCCCGGGCGCTCCCGCCGGTGCGGCCGAGGGCGCGACGCAGTACATCCCGCCGGTGCCCGCCGCCCCCGCCGGCGCGGGCGCCACGCAGTACATCCCGCCGGTGGCGGCGGGCGGCCCGCCGCCCGGGTCGGCCGGTGAGGAGACCCGGTACCTGGGCCTCACGCCCCCGCAGGGGGCGCCCGCGGCGTCCGACGCGGAGGCCACCCAGTACATACCGCCGTACGCGGCGCAGGACCAGGGCGGGGACCGGCAGCCCCCGGCCGAGTTCGACAACCTCTTCCGCAACGGCCCGGCCGGCGGTGACGGCCCGGCCGGGTCCACACAGCAGCTCCCGCGCGTCCAGCAGCCGGACGCCTACAAGCCGTCGTACGCCCCGGCGCAGCCGTCGTTCGGCCCGTCGCACGACGACGAGCCGCCGCACCGGTCGCGGGTGCCCCTGATCGCCGCCATCGGCATCGGCATCGTGGTGATCGGCGTGGGCGCCGGCGCGATGCTCAGCGGCGGGGGCGGCAAGGACCAGGCCGGCGACGGCAAGACGGTCGCCGCCACGTCCGCCGCGTCCCAGGACTCCGGCTCGGGCGCCGACCCCGCCAAGCAGCAGGCGGTGGCGCTGGACAAGCTGCTCGCCGACAGCGGCAGCAGCCGCGCCACGGTGATCAACGCGGTGGCCGACGTCAAGCAGTGCGGCAACCTCGACCAGTCCGCCGCCAGCCTGCGGGACGCGGCCGGGCAGCGCACCCAGCTGGTCACCCGGCTCGGCCAGCTGTCCGTGGACAAGCTGCCGGACAACGGCGCGCTGACGGACGCCCTGACCAAGGCCTGGCAGGCGTCCGCAGCGGCCGACAACCACTACGCGGCCTGGGCCGACCAGGCCAAGGGCGGCCACAAGGGCTGCCGCAAGGGGCACGCCCGCATCACCGGCGAGACCCAGGCCGGCAACCGGGAGAGCGGCAACGCCAGCGCGCAGAAGGTGAAGGCGGCCGCGCTGTGGAACGCGATCGCGCAGAAGTACGGCCTGACCCAGCGCCAGCCCACCCAGCTGTGAGCGAGGGGGGCGCGGGCGTGCGGCTCACTGCACGTCCGCGCCCTTCAGCGTCTGGGTCATGTCCGCGATGCCGTTGATGCCGCCGATGCCCCTGCGGGCCGCGACCAGCTGCCCGTTCTGGACCACCTGGAGGGTGACGTCGGCGTTGACCATCCGCGGGAAGCCGACCGCGGCCAGCTTGCCCTCGTAGGGCCAGGACAGGGTCGGGGTGAGACCGCCGGTGGAGACCTGCAGGCCGTCGTCGAGGGTGTGGCGCACGGTGTCGGAGCTGACCTCGCCGTCGCCGATCCTGTCCAGGACGGCCTTCAGCACGGTGTAGGCGATCCAGGTGGTCTGCACTCCGGCGTCGGCGGGGTCGATGTCGTTGTCGCCGAAGGCCTCCTCGTTGATGACCTTCTTCATCCGGTCCCACCGCGCGTCGGAGGCCGGCGGGTACCAGCCGGTGATGTACGCCCCCTCGTACGGCCCGGACGCCCCGCCCGTCGCGTTGATCACCGTCTGGTCGACGCTGCCGAGGACGGTCGCCAGCCGCACCGACGGGTAGCTCTCGCGGGCGCGCCGGAAGGAGTCCATGAAGATGTCGGTGCGGTCCCCGAGCGCGGGCACCACGCAGCCCTTGCGGGCCAGGCCCGCGGTCGCGGACCGCAGCGCCTGCTCGGACTGGGCGCCGTACTCGGTGAGGTCCTCGGCGGCGAGCTGGTCGCCCGCGTCCGGGTGCTTGCCCGCCTTCAGCCCCGAGTCGAGCATCGTCGGCAGCTCGTCGCCCGCGATGCTGTCGGGGCGGACCAGCGAGACGGGCCCGCAGACGGCCGAGAGGGCCTTGCCGAGGCCGGCCAGCAGGGCGGGCTGGCCGCCGTTGACCGGGTACGACATCGAGCCGGTGAACTCGTCGTTGGTGACGCCGTAGCCGCCTATGTAGGGGATGCCGGCGCCTTCCAGCGGGGCGAGGTAGGAGTCGCCGAACTGGCTGTAGGAGCCGACGACGGCCACCACGCCCTCGTCGGCCGCGTACCGGGCGCACTTCGCGGCGCCCACGCTGTCGTTGTGGTCGTTGCAGGTCAGGACGTCGAGCTTGCGGCCGGCGATACCGCCGTGGGCGTTGATCCACTTGGCGTAGGCGCGGGCCATGGCGGGCATGCCGGGCTTGTTGGTGGCGTCGGTGCCCTGCGGCGCCCAGGTCATGACCTTGATCGGGTCATCCCCGGAGCCCCCCGTGGCACCGGGGATGACCCCGCATCCGGCGGTGAGCGACGCGCAGAGGGCCATCGCCCCCAGGGACAGGGCTGCGGCTCTGCCGGGGCGGAAGGAGGAGTGGGGGAAAGTGCGCGTGCGTCGCCTGCCGGTCATGGACACGCACGATTCCCTCACACCGCGAACCGAGGAGTGACCCTCGGTCAACGAAAAGTGACACTGAGGTGAATTACGGGGGCCGGTGGGACGGGTGGGACGAAGAACGTACGATCGATGACCGTGCAAGGTTCGGAGAACTCTTCCCGTCGCGGCCGTCGCTCCTCCACCATGGGCGGCATGCCCCTCAACGACATGCCGTGGTGGCGCTGGCGCGCCAATGTGCGCTCGGCGCTGCACATGCTCTCCGACCCCGGGTTCCAGCGGGACGTCTGGCTGGCCGGCGTGGACGGCTACGGCGACGTCACCGACGCCGTGTACCGGCTGGTGGAGGACACCTGGCTGGACAGCTGGTCCGCGGAGAAGTACGTCGGCACGATATTCCGGGACTCGCAGGAGGCGGCGCTCGTCGACACCGCCGTGCTGCGGGTGCTGCGGATCATGCACCAGGTCGGCCCGGACGCGCCGGTCACGGCCTACCTCGAACACGAGGGCTGGCCGGAGGCCGTGCGGGCGGCCCGGGACGCGCACGTCCGGATGGCGGCGAGCGACGGGGAGGACCCCCAGACGCCGCCGAAGAGCCTGGAAGTGCTGCGGATCCTCACCAGGTCCGCGTAGCGGACGAGAGCGCCCCGCGGCGGGTCCGTATGGGACCCTGTAGTGCATGAACGAGCAGCCCGCGCCCGCCGCCCCGGCCGACCAGTACGTCCTGACCCTGTCCTGCCCGGACAAGAAGGGCATCGTGCACGCCGTGTCCAGCTATCTGTTCATGACCGGCTGCAACATCGAGGACAGCCAGCAGTTCGGCGACCACGACACGGGTCTGTTCTTCATGCGGGTCCACTTCTCGGCGGACGCGCCGGTGACCGTGGACAAGCTGCGCGCGAGCTTCGCCGCGATCGGCGACTCCTTCCACATGGCCTGGCAGATCCACCGGGCCGACGCGAGGATGCGCATCCTGCTGATGGTCAGCAAGTTCGGGCACTGCCTGAACGACCTGCTGTTCCGGGCCCGGATCGGCGCGCTGCCGGTGGACATCGTGGGCGTCGTCTCCAACCACACCGACTTCGAAGAGCTGGTGGGCTCGTACAACATCCCCTTCCACCACATTCCGGTCACGAAGGACGCCAAGTCGGAGTCCGAGACGAGGCTGCTGGACATCGTCCGCGAGGAGCGGGTCGAACTGGTCGTCCTCGCCCGCTACATGCAGGTGATCTCGGACGACGTGTGCAAGCAGCTCAGCGGCCGGATCATCAACATCCACCACTCCTTCCTGCCGAGCTTCAAGGGCGCCAAGCCGTACCACCAGGCGCACGCCCGCGGCGTCAAGCTGATCGGCGCCACGGCGCACTACGTGACGGCCGACCTCGACGAGGGCCCGATCATCGAGCAGGAGGTCGAGCGCGTCGGCCACGACGTGACCCCGGACCAGCTGGTGGCCATCGGCCGTGACGTGGAGTGCCAGGCGCTGGCGCGGGCGGTGAAGTGGCACGCGGAGCGCCGGATCCTGCTGAACGGGCGCCGGACGGTGGTCTTCGCCTGACCGGCCGGCCCCCGGCCCGCCCCGGCGCCCGCTCCGGGGCCGCCGCTCACTCGGGGACGGTGAAGTAGCGGGCGAACGCGGGGACGATCTCCTGTTCGCCGACCGTGCCCCCGCCCGCGGTGTCCAGCGCGGCGGCGGTCGCCCGGGCGATCTCCTCCGGCACATGGAGCACCCGCAGCACACGCGCGGTGTCCGCGACCGTGGCCCGGCCGTCCCCGTCGGTGTCGGCCACGGCCAGGGCCGCGTGCAGGAAGGGGCGGGCGATCTCGGCGAAGCGGCCGGGGTTGTCGCGCAGGCGCTTGACCGCGCCGGTGACGAACTCCTCGCGGGTGATGCGCTGGTCGCCGTCGCGGTCCGCGATCCCCGCCATGCCCTGCCAGAACGCCTCCGCGCCGGCGTACAGCGCCTGCCCCTCGGCGGAGCGGGCGGGCACGCTGAACTCGGCGAGCAGCGCCTTGGCCGCCGCGCTGAAGTCCTCGCGGTCGATGTAGCCGTTGCCGTCCTGGTCGAAGGTGGCGAAACGGGCGGCGATCCTGCGCTCGTACTCGGTGCTGACCATGTCTGTTCGGGCCGCCTTACCTGTGCGTGGGGTTGACCTGGCACGGAGCGTACGACGCGGGTGGCCGCCCGGCGGCGGGAAACCGTCGGTTGTGCCAAGACCGGGGGAATTCCGCGACAACCGTGTGGTCTTGTCGCGAGTCGCCGGCGGGGTCAGGCGGACAGCGGGTCCGCCTCGTCGGTCGTGGCCGCGTCGAGGTCGGGGCGTACGTCGAAGAGGCGGCGCACCCCGAGCGCGCCGAGGACCCGGTTGACGTGCGAGCCGTCCTCGGCGCCCTGGTCGGGCAGGATCAGCCGCAGCCGGCCCTGGCAGGAGCGGATCAGCCGGCGGGCGGCGACGAGCACGCCGACCCCGCTGGAGTCGCAGAAGAACACGTCGGACAGGTCCACGACCAGGCTGTGGTGGCCCTCGGCCACGACGTCGTGCACGCGTTGGCGCAGCACCGGTGAGGTCATGAGGTCCAGTTCCCCGGACACCCGGAGCACGGCCCACTCGCCCTGCTCGACGCCGGTCACGTTGAATGCCACGGCCTAGCCCCTCCGCTCGCCGGATCTCGCGGAACCGCCCGGAAACGGAAGCCGTTCCTACGTTTCATTCCGCGCGGCTGCCCAGCGGCGTTTCCCCGAAACGTCGCGTGGCAAACCGCACGTGATCGACAAGGGGCTTATTTCGGTCACTATCGATCGCGTTCGATCGGAGATGTACGCCATTTGTGTGGAGTTTGCGTGAAGAGGGCACTATCACCTGCGGCGCTTCGGGGGGCGCACATTGACACAAAGGGGCGTGCGCTGTCAGTCGTGCCGACTACATTCGAGATGTCGGTGCGGACAGGCTGGAGGGCCGCAGGAGAGGCGAGGGGAGGGGACCGCATGGCGAAGAAGGACCTACCACCGCGCTGGGACCGCAAGATGCAGCAGCGGCTCGCCCGCGGTGAGGCGGCCGCCCTGGGCGAGTTGTACGACCGGTACGCCTCCCTGGTGCACAGCCTGGCCCACCGCGTCCTCGGCGACGAGAAGGCCGCGGACGCCGTCACCCGCGAGGTCTTCGCGCACCTCTGGGAGCACCCCGAGACCTACGACCTCAAGCAGGGCCCGCTGCGCTCCTGGATCGCCGCCGTGACCCACCGGCTCGCCGTGCAGCGGCTGCGCGACCGGGAGGAGCTGGAGCGGCGCGAAGAGCCGGAGCGGCGCGAGGAGCCGGAGGGCGGGGAGCCGGAGCGCGAGGAGCTGGAGTCCATGGTCCGCCGCGCCTCGGTCGCCGCCCGCGCCGACTACATCGTCCACTCCATGCCCGCCCCGCTGCGCGCCGCCCTCGAACTGGCCTACTTCCAGCGCCGCGACTACCGCCAGACCGCCCTCGACCTCGGCGTCACCGAGGACGAGGCCCGCCGCCGGCTCCGCCTCGGCCTGCAACTGCTCTCCACCGCCCACGACACCGGGGCCCCTCCGGGATACGGCGGTGCGGTGTGAGCGGGACGGAGCGGCGCGGGCCGCACGAGGAGCACGAGGGCCACGACGGCCGCGACCCGAACGGCCCGTACGGGGAGGGCCCGGACGAGGGGCACCCGCAGGGGCACGACGGCGCCGGCGCCGTGGGACCGGACGCGGACGCCCCCGCGGCGGGCGGTGGCGCGGGCGGCGCGGCGCGGCCGCCCGGCGGGCCGGAACCGGACCGGCCGCCGCGGATACCGATGCCCCGCGCCTCCGTCGAGGACAGCGGGCTCCCGCTGCCCGATCCCACCGGCCAGGGAGACCCCGCACCCGTGCCGCTCGACCTCTCGCACGATGTCCTGAAGTCGCTCCTCGGCGCCTGGGCGCTGGCCGCCTGCTCGGCGGCGGAGACGGAGGCGGTGGAGTACCACCTCGGCTTCTGCGGAAGCTGCGCCGACGAGGCCCGCCGGCTGCGCGAGGCGGTCGGCCTGCTGCACCAGCCGGAGAGCCTCGACCTCGACCCCGCGCTGCGCACCCGGGTCCTGGAGAGCTGTCTGGACCGCCGGCCGCCGCGCATCCCGGTGCCCGGGTGGGCGGCGCCGTACGACGCCGAGACCGCCCGGCTGGACGCGCTGCTGCAGGACTTCGGGGACGCGGAGTGGCATGCCCCGGTGCGGTTGCGGTGGTTCGAGGGTGACGAGGCGACGAGCCGGCGTACCACCGTCGCCGGGGTGATCGCGCATCTGCTGTGCGTGGACGGGCTGGTCGCGGTGGCGCTCGGCCTGGAGGACCCGCTGACGGAGGCCGGCGGCACGGCGGAGCGGGAGGCGGCGGGACCGGCCGCGCGCACGGAGGCGTTCTGGCGGGCCGCCCACTTCCCGCCGAACCGCTCGGTGCGGGCGCCCTGGCGGGAGCAGAGCCACAGCCTGGTACGGACCGTGTCCTTCACGGGCGGCCACGCGGGCGGACTGGCCGTGCCCTACGGCGACTTCGAACTGCCGCTGCGCGACGCGATGCTGGACCGCGCCTTCGAGTGCTGGGTGCACGCCGATGACATCGCGGACGCGGTGGACTATCCGTACCGGCCGCCGGCGCCGCGCCATCTGAGCGGGATGATCGACCTCGCCGCCCGGATGCTGCCGGTCGCGCTCGCCGAGCGGCGGCGGGCCGGGCTGTCCGCGCCGGGCAGCCGGACCCCGCACCTGGTGCCCGCGGGCGCGCCCGGCCGCAGCCTGCGGCTGGAGATCGAGGGCGCCGCGGGCGGCGAGTGGCTGATCCCGCTCGACTCGCCGGCCGCGTTGGGCTCCGCCGACCACGAGGTGGCCCATGTCGCGCTGGACGGCGTGGAGTTCTGCCGTCTGGCCGCGGGCCACATCTCCCCGGAGGAGGCCGCGGCGGGCCAGGTGGGCGACCGGCAGGCGATCAGAGACGTCCTGTTCGCCGCGGCGGGACTGAGCCGCATGTGATCCCGGCCGGGCGGCCCGGGGTCCCTACGGCGTCGCGAAGCGCTCCCGCAGCCGGTACTTGAGCACCTTGCGCAGGGTGTCGTTGCGCGGGAGCGCGGCCACCACCTCCAGCCGTTCCGGGAGCTTGTGCACGGACAGCCCCTCGTCACGCAGGTGGGAGACGACCTCGGCGAGCGTCAGCGCGGGGGCGCCGGGGGGCTGTTCCACCACCGCGCACACCAGTTCCCCGCGTTCCTCGTCCGGCAGGCCGATCACCGCCACGTCGCCCACCGCGGGGTGCCGGTGCAGCAGGTCCTCGATCTCCTTCGCCGAGATGTTCTCGCCCTTGCGGATGATCACGTCCTTCAGGCGGCCGGTGAGGACCAGATGGCCGGAGTCCGTCACCCGGCCCAGGTCGCCGGTGCGCAGGAAGCCCTCGGCGTCGAAGGCGGCGGCCGTCTGGGCGGGGTCCAGATAGCCCCGGCAGACGGCCTCGCCGCGCAGGCGTATCTCGCCGTCGACGACGCGGACCTCCATGCCCGCGGGCGGCCGGCCCTCGGTGGTCGCCAGGTTCTCGGGGGAGTCCCCGGGGTCGCCCATGGTGATCATCGGGACCTCGGTCATGCCGTAGCCGTGGGTGAGCCGGACCCCCATCTCCCGGACGACGGCGTGGTAGAGCTCCGGTGGCTTGGGGGCGCCGCCGCCCGCGAGGAGGCGCAGGGAGGGGATGATCCTCGTGCCCGGACGCCTGCGCTGCTCGGCCAGGAACATCGAGTAGAACGCCGTCGAGCCGCCGGCCACCGTCACGCCGTGCCGCCGGTACTCGCCCAGCGCCTCCGGCAGCGCGAAGTGCTCGAACATCACCGCCGGGAAGCCGTACAGCAGGAGCATCACCGTGTAGTCCGGGCCGGCTATGTGGGCGTAGGGGAAGGCCATCGAGCCCACGTCGTCCGGCGTCAGGCGCAGCGCGTGGGCCAGGCAGGAGCCGCCCGCGATCAGCGAACGGTCGGTGTGCAGCACGCCCTTGGGGTCGGAGGTGGTGCCCGAGGTCCAGTAGATCCAGCGGACCGGGGTGCCCTCGGCGGGCGGGGCGGGGAGCACGGAGGGGTCGCCGTCGGGCAGGTCGTCGTACGCCTCGAAGACGCCCTTCGCGCCGAGGCGCCGGGCCATCTCCGTGTGGTCGAACCCGCGCCAGACCCCCGGTACGGCGAAGAACTCCGCCTTGGCCTCCCACAGCGCGAAGCCGACCTCCCGGTCCCGGTAGTAGGGGATGACCGGGGACTGCACGGCGCCGAGGCGGGCCAGGGCGAAGGACAGCAGGGCCGTCTCGATGCGGGTGGGCAACTGCCAGGCGACCACCGTGCCGGGGCGCACGCCCATGCCGTACAGGCCGGCCGCCACCCGTTCGGCGCGCGTGCGCAGCTCGCCGAAGGTGAGGACCCGGTCCTCCTGGAGCAGGACCGGGCGGTCGGGGGTGAGGGCGGCGCGGCGGGCGGCCAGGTCCCACAGCGTGCGGGCGGAACTCAGGGAGTGCGGGGTCTCGTTCACGGGTGCCCCCTGCTTGGCTGACGACTCGTCAGGTGTCATGCTATCTGACGGACCATCAGATAAGTACCGTCCGGCGGAGGGGACCCATGGCCACCGAACTGCCCCGCATCGTCAGCGTCGACGATCACGTGATCGAGCCCGCCCACCTCTTCGAGACCTGGCTGCCGGCGAAGTACCGGGAGCGCGGCCCGCAGCCGCTGACCGCCGGGATCGGGGAACTGGCCTATGTCGGCGGGAAGTACCAGATCACCATGGACCCGCAGGGTCAGCCGACGGACTGGTGGATCTACGAGGACCTGAAGTTCCCGTACAAGCGGAACATCGCCGCCGTCGGGTTCGACCGGGACGAGATGACCCTGGAGGGGATCACCCGGGAGCAGATGCGGCGCGGCTGCTGGGACCCGAAGGCGCGGCTGGCGGACATGGACCTCAACCACGTCGAGGCGAGCCTCTGCTTCCCGACCTTCCCCCGCTTCTGCGGCCAGACCTTCGCCGAGGCGCACGACAAGGAGGTCGCCCTCGCCTGTGTGCGCGCCTACAACGACTGGATGGTGGAGGAGTGGTGCGGGGACAGCGGCGGCCGGCTCGTCCCGCTCTGCCTGATCCCGCTGTGGGACGTCGGGCTGGCCGTCGCGGAGATCCGGCGCAACGCCGCGCGCGGGGTGCGGGCCGTGACCTTCTCGGAGATCCCCACCCACCTCGGGCTGCCCTCCATCCACTCCGGTCACTGGGACCCGTTCTTCGCCGTCTGCCAGGAGACCGGGACGGTCGTCAACATGCACATCGGCAGCAGCTCGCAGATGCCCGCCGCCTCACCGGACGCCCCGCCCGCCGTCCAGGCGTCGCTCAGCTTCAACAACGCCATGGCCTCGATGATGGACTACCTCTTCAGCGGGGTCCTGGTGCGCTTCCCGCGGCTCACACTGGCCTACTCGGAGGGCCAGATGGGGTGGATCCCGTACGCCCTGGAGCGCGCCGACGACGTGTGGGAGGAGCACCGGGCCTGGGGCGGGGTCAGGGACCTGGTCCCCGAGCCGCCGTCCACGTACTACTACCGGCAGATCTTCTGCTGCTTCTTCCGGGACAGGCACGGGGTCGCCTCGCTCGACGCCGTCGGCCGCGACAACGCCACCTTCGAGACCGACTACCCGCACGTCGACTCGACCTTCCCGCACACCAAGGAGGTCGCCCTCGACCATGTGAAGGGCCTCGACGACGAGACCGTCCACAAGCTCATGCGGGGCAACGCCATCCGCATGCTCGGCCTCGACCTGGACCGCTAGTGGACCTCTCCTGCACGCCCGAGGAGGAGGAGTTCCGCGCCGGCCTGCGCGAGTGGCTCGGCAAGGTGCTGCCCACCCTGCCGGACAGGCCCTCCCCCGGCGACTGGCCCGGCCGCCGCGCCCACGACCTCGGCTGGCAGCGGATGCTGTACGACGCCGGGTACGCCGACGTCCACTGGGACGCCTCCCCGACCCTGCGGATGATCTTTTTGGAGGAGACCGAGAAGGCGGGCGCGCCCTATGTGGGGGCCAACTTCGTCGGGCTGCTGCACGCCGGGCCCACCATCGCCGCGGAGGGCACCGACGGGCAGCGGGCGCGCTGGCTGCCGCCGATCCTGCGCGGGGAGGAGGTGTGGTGCCAGGGCTTCAGCGAACCGGACGCGGGCTCCGACCTCGCCGCGCTGCGCACCCGCGCGCACCGGGACGGCGACGCCTACGTGGTCAGCGGTTCCAAGATCTGGACCTCGCACGCCGAGGTCGCCGACTGGTGCGAGCTGCTGGTGCGGACCGACCCGGACGCGCCCCGGCACCGTGGCATCACCTGGCTCGCCCTGCCCATGGACGCCGACGGCGTCACCGTACGGCCGCTGCGCACGCTCGCCGGGTCCACGGAGTTCGCCGAGGTGTTCCTCGACGAGGTGCGGGTGCCGGTGGCCAACCGGGTCGGCGCCGAGAACGACGGCTGGCGCGTCACCATGGTGACGCTCTCCTTCGAGCGCGGTACCGCCTTCGTCGGGGAGGTCGTCGCCTGCCGCCGCGTCCTGTCCGCCCTGGCCCGCACCGCGCGGGAGAACGGGCGCTGGGACGACTCCGCGCTGCGCCGGCGGCTCGGGCGGCTCGACGCGGAGTTCCGGGCGCTGTGGCGGCTGACCCAGTGGAACGTCAGCGAGGCCGAGGCGAGCGGCGGGGTTCCGGGGACCGGGGGCTCGGTCTTCAAGCTCCGCTACTCGCACGCCCGGCAGGAGCTGTACGACGCCGCCGCCGAGGTGCTCGGCCCCGACTGCCTCGACCTGGACCGGCCCTGGGTCCTGGACCGGCTGTCCTCGCTGTCGTACACCATCGCCGCCGGCACCTCGCAGATCCAGCGGAACATCGTCGCCGAGCGCGTCCTCGGCCTGCCCCGGGGGAGATGAGCATGCGCTTCCGGCTGACCGAGGAGCAGCGGGCCCTGAAGTCGGGCGTGCGGGAGCTGCTGGAGCGACGGTTCGGGCGGGAGCCGCTGCGGGCGGCCGTGGCCGCGCCGGGCCGGCTCGACCGGCCGCTGTGGTCGGCGCTGGGCGCTGCGGGGTTCTTCGCCCTGCGGCTGCCCGAGGCGGACGGCGGGGTCGGACTGGGGCTGCCCGAGGCGGTGCTGGCCTTCGAGGAGGCGGGGCGGGCCCTGCTGCCGGGACCGCTCGTGGCGACCGAGCTGGCCGCCGGGAGTGTGCCGGGCGCGGCCGGCGGGGAGACGGTCGTGGCCGCCGTGGACGGGGGCCTGGTGGAGTGGCTGGACGCGGCGGACGTCGTGGTCGGGGACGCCTCGGCCGCCGTACCGCTGCGGTCGGTGGACCCGCTGACCCCGCTCCACCGCGTGCCCGGCGCGGGCGCCGCGGATCCCGTGGCCGTGCTCCTCACCGCCGCCGAGCAGCTGGGCACGGCCGTGCGGGTGTGCGAGCTGGCCGTGCAACACGCCCGGGCGCGGGAGCAGTTCGGACGGCCCATCGGGGCCTTCCAGGCGGTCCAGCATCTGTGCGCGGACCTGCTGGTGCGCGCCGAGACCGCGCGGGCCGCCGTCTACGCGGCCGCCGTCACCGCCGACCCGGCCGACATCGCCGCCGCCCGGCTGCTCGCCGACGAGGCCGCGGTACGCGGGGCCCGCGACTGCCTCCAGGTGCACGGCGGCATGGGCTTCACCTGGGAGGCGGACGTCCATCTGCATCTGAAGCGGGCCTGGGTGCGGGCCCGGCGCGGCGGCGGGAGCACCGAGAGTGAGGAAGTCCTCGCCGCCGGTCTGGTGGCCTGACCGCCCGACGTCGGTCCGCGCCGCGCCCCGCACAAAGCCATGGCCCACGATGTCGCGGATCGTGGCGTGCCGCGATCACAGAGCGTCGATACCGGGTTGTGTCCTCGGCGGGACTCGTCACGGCCCGGAGTCGGGCGTGTGCTCCGGTACCTTGTGTGGGATGCGAGTGGCTGCGAGCACGAGCCGTGCCGGCGGTGCCCCTGGGGCGGTGCCGGGCCACGCGGTGCGCGCCGCTGCTCGCGGGGCGGTCAGGCCCCTGGCCTCCGCCTGTTCGACTCCCCGGCACGAGCGTCGCACAGTATGCCTTATGCGTACTCCTTCGCGCTGGAATATGCCCGAAGCGCTTGTTGGGGTGACTGTACGTCAACCATGCTGTCGCGTAAGGGACTCACGTTCCGTGACCCTTGCTCTGGCTGTTGTTCTGGCCATGCAGAAAATGGCTACGATCGTGGCCCTCGTGATCGTCGTCGCGGCTCACGCCGGGGCGTCCGGTCGGCGCGGGGTCATGTGTCCGCCGGTTCGGATGGTGTGAGCGGTGCAGGTGCTTCAAGTGCAGCTGGAGATCCGGCCCGACCCCGCGGAGGTGGGGCGGGCCAGGCGGTGGGCCCGCTCGCGGCTCGGGGGGCTGGGCATAGCGGCCGACGAGCCGTTGGCCGAGACGCTGATCCTGCTCGTCTCCGAGCTGGTGACCAACGCCGTGGTGCACACCGGCCGCCCGGCCGTGCTGCGGCTCTCCCTGCCGGGCCCGCAGGCCGAGGCCGCCCCCTCGGCCACGGTGCGCGTGGAGGTGGCCGACACCAGCTCCCGTGCCCCCGTGCCGCGTTGCGTCGGCGGTGACGCCACCGGCGGCCGGGGCCTGGCCCTCGTGGACTGTCTCGCCGACCGCTGGGGCTGGAGCCCCGAGGGGGCCGGCAAGAGCATCTGGTGCGAACTCGACCGCTGTTCGCAGTCCCGGGAGAGCGCGGCGATGGCGTACGGGGGCGGGGTGTCCGCGTACGGGGACCTCGCCTTCGAGGCGGTGTAGCCGCCCGGCGCCGTGGTGCGCCGGGGGTGCAACCGTGCGCGGGCACCGTGAGCAGGGCGTACGTAACAAATCCCCGTACCGGCGTTGACGACCCGTGACCGGCTGATCACGCTGGTGGGTGCCGATTCGCCGCGAGGGGACGGCGAGGGACCGGACGGGCGACGGGGTCCTCGTCGAGTGTGGGTCGCACCGGATGGCGGCGCGTGCGCGCGGCGGTGGGGGGAGGCGCGCCGCCAACCGGCCCCGCAGAGGGCTCCGTTCGGGCCGTACGGCCGCGTCCTCACAGGATCGCCACCGGGGCCACCGGTGTCCCCGTCGCGCCGACGAACGGCTCGGGCATCGCCGACAGCAGGAACGCGTACCGGCCGGATTCTCCACAGGCTGTGGACAACTCTTCGAGATTCCAGTTCTGGCCCTGGAGCATGCCCATCTCCACCAGATCCAGGGCGTGCACGGGCAGCCACAGATCGTCGATCTCGGGCGGAAACACCTCGAAGGTGAGCGTGTCGTTGGCGACCGCCGCCACATCGCGCGCGTGGAACCACTCCGGGCAGCGCACCGAGAGCCCCGGCGACGGATGGCCGTACCCGTGCTTGTCCCCGGCCAGATACACCCGCACCTGCCCGGTGCGGACCAGCACGATGTCACCGGCCCGGACCCGGACCCCGCCGAACTCCTCCGCCCGCTCCAGGTCCTCCGGTGTGACCGCGTGACCCCCCGCCAGCCGGTCCACGCCCCGCGCACCCGCCACGTCCAGCAGCACGCCGCGCGAGACGACGTGCCGCGCCTTGTCGATGCCGGCGAACTCCGCGCCGCCGTGCGCGGTGACCGAGCGGGACGGACGCCCGTTGTAGAGCCGCCCCGAGTGCGAGACATGGGTCAGCGCGTCCCAGTGCGTGCCCGCCTGGAGCCCCATGGTCACCGTGTCGTCGCTGCACGCGACCGTGCCCGGCCCGAACGGCTCCTGGTTGATCTGGACCATCGTGTGCAGCGGATTGACCCGCCCCGGGATCATCCCGGTCTGCACCCCGTCCTGGGCGAGCGGCAGCGCGAGCGGGACGCGGCGGCCGGTGCGGACCTCGGCGGCGGCGGCGCGCACCACCGCGTCCGTGATCAGGTTCAGCGTGCCGATCTCGTCGTCGGCGCCCCAACGCCCCCAGTTGTTCACGCGCTTGGCGATCTCGTGGAACTCCTTGGGCAGTGCCATCCGGTGCCTCCCCGGGGCTTGTGTCCGCGCATCCGGCGGGCCATAAAATCTAACGGACCGTCAGAAACCGCGGGAAGGGGCCGGGCGTGGGGAACTTCTTGGCAGGAAAGGCCGTCGCCGTGACGGGCGCCGGGCGCGGTATCGGGCGGGCGGTGGCGCTGGCCGCGGCGGCCGAGGGCGCGAAGGTCGTCGTGAACGACTACGGGGTGGCCACGGACGGCACCGCGCCGTCGAGCGAGGTCGCCGACGCCGTCGTCAAGGAGATCGAGGCGGCAGGCGGGGAGGCGGTGGCGGTCGCCGACGACATCTCCACGATGGCCGGCGGACAGCGGGTCGTGGACACGGCCCTGTCCGCCTACGGCCGCCTCGACGGGGTGGTCTGCGTGGCCGGGATCCTGCGCGAACGCATGCTGTTCAACATGACCGAGGAGGAGTGGGACCCCGTCGTCGCCACCCACCTCAAGGGCACGTTCACCGTGTTCCGGGCGGCCTCCGCGGTGATGCGGCGCCAGGGCTCCGGCACGCTCGTCGGCTTCACCAGCGGCAACCACCAGGGCTCGGTGTCCCAGGCCAACTACAGCGCGGCCAAGGGCGGGATCATCTCCCTGGTCCGCAGCGCGGCGCTCGGGCTGCACAAGTACGGGGTGACCGCGAACGCGGTGGCGCCCGTGGCCCGCACCCGGATGTCGGCCGGCGTCCCCATGGAGCTGGCGGAGATCGGGACACCGCAGGACGTGGCCGCGCTGGTGGTCTACCTGCTGTCCGACCGGGCCGCCGCGCAGGGCGTCACCGGGCAGGTCTACACGGTCGCCGGGCCGAAGATCGCGGTGTGGGCACAGCCCCGGGAGCTGAGGGCGATGTACGCCGAGGGCGGGTCCTGGACGCCGGAGCGCGTCGCCGACTCCCTGCCGGGGTCGGTCGGGGTGGATCCGATGCCGATGCTGGCCCAGCTCGCGGCGATGGAGGAGGCGGCGCGGGGCGGGTCCCGGCCGAACGCCTGACAGCAGCCCCGCGCCCCTCGCGGGCGCTCGACCCAAGGCGGTCCGCATGGACTTCGGATTCACCCAGGACGACGAGGCGTTCCGCGCCGAAGCGAGGACATGGCTGGCGGCGCACGCCACCCCCGGCGCCGACCGCCGGGACTGGGAGCGCACGCTCGGGAAGGCGGGCTGGATCGGGCTCGGCTGGCCGCGGGGCGGTTACGGCAACCGGACCGGCACGCTCACCCAGCAGGTGGCCTGGGCCGAGGAGTACGCGCGGTCGGCCGCGCCCCCGCGCTCCGGGCACATCGGGGAGAACCTGCTCGCGCCCACGCTGCTCGCGCACGGCACCGACGAGCAGAAGGCCCGCTTCCTGCCCCCGGTCGCGGCCGGCGAGGAACTGTGGTGCCAGGGCTACAGCGAACCGGGAGCGGGCTCGGACCTGGCCGGGGTGCGCACGTCGGCGGTCCGGGACGGGACGTCCTACCGGATCACCGGCCAGAAGATCTGGACCTCCCTCGCCCGCGAGGCCGACTGGTGCTTCGTGCTGGCCCGGACCGAGCCGGGGTCCCGTCGCCACCACGGACTGAGCTTCCTGCTCGTGCCGATGGACCAGCCCGGCCGCGTCGAGGTGCGGCCCATCCGGCAGATGACCGGCACGAGCGACTTCAACGAGGTCTTCTTCGACGGGGCACGCGCGGAGCACGTCGTCGGGGGCGAGGGCCGCGGCTGGCGGGTGGCGATGAGCCTGCTCGGGTTCGAGCGCGGGGTGTCGACCCTGGCCCAGCAGATCGGGTTCGCCGAGGAGCTGGGACGGGTCGTGCGGGCGGCCGTGGAGGGCGGCGCGGTGCGCGATCCCGTGCTGCGCGAGCGGTTGGTGCGGCAGTGGGCCGAGCTGCGGACCATGCGCTGGCACGCCCTGCGCACCCTCGGCGGCCACGGCGACCCGGGCGCGCCCAGCGTCGCCAAGCTGCTGTGGGCCGGCTGGCACCAGCGGCTCGGGGAACTGGCCGTGCAGGTCCGGGGCGCGGCGGCCGCCGTGGGACCCGGGGAGTGGTCGGCGTCCGTGCCGTACGCGCTGGACCCGGGCCAGCACCTGTTCCTCTTCTCCCGGGCCGACACCATCTACGGCGGCTCGGACCAGGTCCAGCGCACGATCGTCGCCGAGCGCGTGCTCGGTCTGCCCGGAGAGCCGAAGGGGGTCCGCTGATGCGTGGTGTGGTGTTCGACGGCAGGCAGGTCCAGGTGGTGGACGACCTGGCGGTACGGGAGCCGGGGCCGGGCGAGGTGCTGGTGGCGATCGCGGCGGCCGGGCTGTGCCACAGCGATCTGTCGGTGGTGGACGGCACCATCCCCTTCCCGGTGCCGGTGGTGCTCGGCCACGAGGGCGCGGGGGTCGTGGAGGCGGTCGGCGCGGGGGTCACCCATGTCGCGCCCGGCGACCACGTGGCCCTGTCCACGCTCGCCAACTGCGGCACCTGCGCCGAGTGCGACCGGGGCCGCCCGACGATGTGCCGGCAGGCGATCGGGCGCCCGGGCAGGCCGTTCACCCGGGGCGGCACGGACCCGGTGCACCAGTTCGCCGCCAACTCGGCCTTCGCGGAACGCACGGTCGTCAAGGCCGTGCAGGCGGTGCGGATCCCGAAGGACATCCCGCTGGAGTCGGCCGCGCTGATCGGCTGCGGGGTGCTCACCGGGGTGGGCGCGGTCCTGAACCGGGCGCGGGTGGACCGCGGGGACAGCGTCGTCGTCATCGGCACCGGCGGGATCGGGCTGAACGTGCTCCAGGGCGCGCGGCTCGCGGGGGCCCTCAGGATCGTCGCCGTGGACGCCAACCCGGCCAAGGAGGAGGTGGCGAGGCGGTTCGGCGCGACCGACTTCCTGACGGCGGCGGACGGCGTGCGCGACCTGCTGCCCACGGGCGCCGACCACGTCTTCGAGTGCGTCGGGCGGGTGGAGCTGATCCGCCAGGCCGTCGACCTCCTCGACCGGCACGGGCAGGCGGTCCTGCTCGGCGTGCCCCCGGCCACCGCCGAGGCGTCCTTCCTCGTCTCCTCCCTCTACCTGGACAAGTCCGTGCTGGGCTGCCGCTACGGCTCCTCCCGCCCCCAGCGGGACATCGCCCTGTACGCCGAGCTGTACCGCCAGGGGCGGCTGCTGCTGGACGAACTGGTGACGGCGGTCCACCCGGTGGAGGACTTCGAGAAGGCCCGGGCGGACGCGGAGGCGGGCCGGGTGGCGCGGGCGGTGCTCACGTTCTGACGCCCGTCCGGAACGTCCTGCGGTAGGCGGTCGGCGTCACCCCGAGCGCCTGCTGGAGGTGCTGGCGCATCGACTGGGCCGTGCCGAAGCCCGCGTCCCGGGCCACCCGGTCCATGGACAGGTCGCTGGACTCCAGCAGATGGCGGGCGCGCTCCACCCGCTGCTGGGTGAGCCACTGCCCGGGGCTGATGCCGACCTCCTCGCGGAAGCGGCGGGTGAAGGTGCGCACCGACATGGCCTCCCGCTCGGCCATGTCGCGCAGCTGGATCGGCTCGTGGAGGCGGCCCAGCGCCCAGGCGCGGGCGGCGGTCGTGGTGGCCAGCTGCGGGTCGGGGACCGGGCGCTCGATGTACTGGGCCTGGCCGCCGTCGCGGTGGGGCGGTACGACGGTGCGCCGGGCGACGTCGTTGGCGACGGCCGTGCCGAAGTCGCGCCGGACCATGTGCAGGCACAGGTCGATCCCGGCCGCGACGCCGGCCGAGGTCAGCACGTCCCCGTCGTCGATGAACAGCACGTCGGCGTCCACCCTGACCTTCGGGAACATGCTCTGGAAGCGGTCGGCGTCGGCCCAGTGGGTGGTCGCCGGGCGGCCGTCGAGATACCCGGCGGCGGCGAGGACGTACCCGCCGGTGCAGATGGAGGCGAGCCGGGTGCCGGGCCGGATCAGGGCGAGCGCGGCGGCCAGCTCGTCGGTCAGCCGGCCCTCCTCGAAGACCGGCCCGAGCTCGTACGACGCCGGGACGATCACCGTGTCGGCGGTGGCCAGCGCCTCGGGGCCGTTGGGGACGTGCACGGCGAAGTCGGCGTCCGTCCCGACCGGCCCCGGCGGCCGTACCGAGCAGGTCACGACCTCGTACAGGAGCCGGCCCCGGGCGTCCCTGGGGCGGCCGAAGATGCGGTGGGGGATGCCCAGTTCGAAGGGGAGCAGTCCGTCCAGCGCGAGGACGGCGATCCGGTGCGGACGGAAGACCTCGGCGACACTCATGGCCCGATCGTAGCGAATGCTGTCCTTCGGGCCACTCGTTGCGGGGAGCCGTGATCGGCAGGATTTATGACGTGACTCAGACAAGCCCAGCCGCAGCCCCCGTCCAGGCCCCGCCCACCCGGCGCCCCCGAGTGCACCGCGCCTGGTTCGTCGCCGCCGTCACCTTCGTCACGATCACCGGCGCGGCCGCCTTCCGTTCGCTGCCCGGCCTGCTCATCGATCCGCTGCACCAGGAGTTCGGCTGGTCGCGCGGCACGATCGGCGCGGCCGTCTCCCTCAACCTCGCGCTCTACGGCCTCACCGCGCCGTTCGCCGCCGCCCTGATGGACCGCTTCGGCATCCGCCGGGTGGTCGCCGTCGCGCTGACCGTGATCGCGCTCGGCTCCGTCCTGACCGTGTGGATGACGGCCGCCTGGCAGTTGTGGCTGTGCTGGGGCCTGCTGGTGGGGCTGGGCTCGGGCTCGATGGCCCTCGCCTTCGCCGCGACGGTCACCAACCGCTGGTTCACCGAGCGGCGCGGCCTGGTCAGCGGCATCCTCACCGCCGCCTCCGCCTCCGGCCAGCTGGTCTTCCTGCCGCTGCTGTCCTGGATGGTGGAGCACCACGGCTGGCGCCCCGCCGCCGTGACGGTCGGACTCGCCGCCCTCGCCGTGGTCCCCTTCGTCTGGATCCTGTTGCGCGACCACCCGGCCGACGTGGGCCAGAGCCCCTACGGCTCCGCGGAGTTCGTGCCGAAGCCGCCCCCGGTCACCGGCGCCGCCCGGCGCACCCTCGGGGTCCTGAACTCCGCCGTGCGCAACGGTACCTTCTGGCTGCTCGCGGGCACCTTCGCGATCTGCGGCGCCTCCACCAACGGCCTGGTGCAGACCCACTTCGTGCCCGCCGAGCACGACCACGGCATGCCGGTCACGACGGCGGCCTCGCTGCTCGCGGTGGTCGGCGTGTTCGACGTCGTCGGCACGATCGCCTCCGGCTGGTTCACCGACCGCTTCGAGCCGCGCCGCCTGCTCGCGGTCTACTACGCCCTGCGCGGCCTGTCGCTGGTCTTCCTGCCGATACTGCTGGGCCCGGCCGTGCACCCGCCGATGATCTTCTTCATCGTGTTCTACGGCCTGGACTGGGTGGCCACCGTCCCGCCCACCCTGGCCCTGTGCCGGGAGCGGTTCGGGGAGGACAGCGCCATCGTCTTCGGCTGGGTGCTGGCCTCGCACCAGGTCGGGGCGGCCCTCGTCGCCTACCTCGGCGGTGTCGCCCGCGACGTCTTCGGCTCCTACGACCTGGTCTGGTACGCCTCCGGCACCCTGTGCGCGGCGGCGGCCCTGATGGCCCTGGTGATCCGGCGCCGCCCGGTCCTCACCGCGCCTGCCCTGGCCTGAGCCGGCTCAGCCGCCGTCCAGCCGGGCGAACCGCCCCCGGTGGAAGAGGAGCGGGTCGCCCGGCCCCTCGGTGCCGAGGGCGGTGACCCGGCCCACCACGATCAGGTGGTCGCCGCCGGTGTGGACCGCGTGGACGGCGCAGTCGATCCAGGCGTCGGCGCCGGCGAGGCGCGGGGAGCCGGAGACGGGCGCCGGGTCGTGGGCCACGCCCGCGAACTTGTCGGCGCCGCTCACCGCGAAGGCGCGGCACAGCTCGCCCTGGCCGGCGCCGAGCACGTTGACGCAGAAGACGCCCGCGCGGGCGATGCGCGGCCAGGTGGTGGACGTGCGGCCCACCATGAAGCAGACGAGGGGCGGGTCCAGGGAGAGGGAGGAGAAGGACTGGCAGGCGAAGCCGGCCGGGCCCGGCTCGCCTGCCGCGGCCGGTGCCGTGATCACCGTGACGCCGGTCGCGAAGCCGCCCAGCACCCGCCGGAACTCGCCCTGGTCCACGGGCGCCCGCTCGTCCTCCCGCACGCACCGCAACTCGGGCCGCGGCAAAGGCTCCACCGGCCCCCGGGCCGGCCTCAGATACCGGACGGCGGCAGCCGCCGCCCCTGCGTGTCCCATCACGCCGTCCATTGAAACTGACACAGCGTCAGATGGGAAGCGGTGCGGCGCCGTTCGCGGGCGCCCCGTCAGGTCGCCGTCGCCCCGGCCGGGGCAGGTTGTACGCGGGCGGGGTCGACGCGGGTGCGGACGGCCACCGCGGGGACCGCGATGCCGGGCAGGAGCAGCCGCCACATGCGCACGACGCGGTCCATCAGGTCCTCCCGGCCGCTGACCGCCTTGGAGTACAGCTGCATGCCGGTGCAGGACTCCACGATGTACTCGGCCAGTTCGCGCACGTCGACGCCCGCCTGCAGCTCGCCGTTGCCGGCGGCCTCGCGCAGGTAGTCCTCCATGATCTGCGCCCACTGCTGGTACGGCCCGGAGGCGTCCTCCATGCCGAAGGTGGTCGCCTCGTTGGTCAGGCGTACGCCCGCCCGGAGCATCAGGTCCACCTGCAGCTGGTACGCCCAGACCAGGGTGACGTCCACGACCCGTTGCAGGCCGTGGGAGTCGGCCATCGGGACGATGGTCTCGGGCTGGGCGTGCATGACCGCGTGCGCCAGCCCCTCCTTGGACTTGAAGTGGAAGTACAGCGCGCCCGCCGTGGTGCCGGCCCGTTCCAGGATCCGGTTGATGCTCGCGCCCGAGTAGCCCAGCTCGTCGAAGACGGCTGCCGCCGCACGAAGGATCGCCTCGCGGGTCTGCACGGCGCGTTGCTGCTTCGGCTGCCGCATGACGCCTCCAAAAAATTAGAACGTTCTCTAGGTAACAGGTATCCGGCTGTGCGCCGTGCGTCAAGTGTGGGCCGATTCCGAGCGGGTCAAATGCCAGTCAGATGGGGTGAATCGGGCACTGAGTCCGTTCTCTTGGTCGGCGCCTGGCTGAACCTTTGCCTTACGTTGATAGAAGGAAAAAGAACACTCTTTATGTTTGGGGCTGGCTCAAGTGCCACTCACGCATGCTTCTAGGGGGAATCGCATGTCCAGCACTGTCCAGAGCGTTCAGTCCTACGTGCACAAGACCGCCGTGTCCGAGGTCCTGGTGTCGGAGTGGCGCCAGGTGGGGGAGGACACCTACGTCGTCGCCGCGCGGTGGCCCGAGGACCACTCCTTCTACCGGCCCGTCCACGGCTGCCACGACCCGCTGCTCGTGGCCGAATCGATTCGCCAGTCGGTGCTGCTGCTCGGGCACGCGGCCTACGGCGTGCCGTTCGGCAACCCGCAGTCCTGGAGCCAGTTCCGGTACGCGGTCGAGCCGGCCGCGCTCGTCGCCTCGGGCGCCCCGGCCGACGTCGAACTGCACGTCTCCTGCCGCGACGTGGTCCGGCGCGGCGGACGGCTCGCCGCCATGACCGTACACGTCGACGTGGTGCGCGACGGCGTGCGCCTGGGGGCCGGGGAGATCGACTACGTGGGCCACGCGCCCAGCGTCTACCGCCGGGTGCGCGGCCGCTACGCCGATCCCGCCGAGGCCATGGCCCGGGTGGTGCCGCTGGCCCCGCCGATGCCGCCCGCCCGGGTGGGCCGCGAGCACTTCGAGGACGTCGTGCTCTCGCCCACCGACGCGCCCGGCCGTACCCAGTTGCGCGTCGACGTCAACCACCCGACCCTCTTCGACCACCGGGTGGACCACGTCCCCGGGATGCTGCTGCTGGAGGCCGCGCGGCAGGCCGCGCACACCATGTCCTACCCGCGGCCCGTGCTCCCGGCCGCGATGGACGCCGCCTTCTACCGGTACGTCGAGTTCGACGCGCCCTGCTGGGTGCATGTGCACCCGCTCCCCGACGACGCCCACGGCCGCACCCGGCTCCTCGCCTTCGCGCTGCAGAACCAGAGCTGCGTCTTCTCCAGCATCACCACGCTGGAGCCGGCGCCCGAGCACTGACCTTCTTCCGGGGGGACTTCCGCGGCCGTCGCCGGCCCGCGGCCACGACGGGGTGGCCCGCGCCCGGCGACCGCCTCGGGCCGTCGCCGGCCGTGGCCGCACGGCGGGCCGGCGCGCACCGGCCATCCATCACGTTTCGCGGCACGCGGCCGCCACGGGACCACCCGTGCCCGCGTGCCGTTCAGGGAGGGGAAACACACCATGGGGCGTCGCCTCACACGGCTCAGACTCGCCGCGCTCAACATCGACGGGGTCCTGCTCAACGACACGTTCAGCCCGGTCATCCACCGCTTCGTCGTCGACCGGGGCGGCAGCTACACCGCCGGCACCGAGCGGGCGGTCTTCTCCCAGCCGCAGGCGGTCGCGGCCGGCCGGCTGGCCGAGGCGGTCGGCGGCGGGCTCACCGCCGACCAGGTGCTCACCGCCTACTTCGCCGAGCGGGAGCGCTATCTGGCCGACCATCCGGTGGCCGTGCAGCCGGGCGTGCCCGAGCTGCTGCGCCGGCTGCGGGCGCTGGACCTGCGGCTGATCTGCTACGGCGGGCTGCCGAAGGACCACTTCGACACCCATCTCGGCGCCTGGGCCCACCTGTTCGACGGCCCCGGCTACGTCTGCACCGACGCCTTCCGGCCCGGGCTCCACGAGATCACGGCGGAGATCTTCGGACTCCGGTACGACCAGGCCGTGTTCGTGGACGACGTGGCCCGGGTGGCGGAGGAGGCCCGGGCGCTCGGCATCCCCTTCGTCGGCCTGCCCAGCCCCTACGCGCACGGCTTCCAGCGGGAGTCGATGCGCGAGGCGGGCGTACGGCACCTGGTCGACGGCCTCGACGCGATCGACGACGAACTGCTGCGCGCGGTGGACGCCGAGGCGGCCGCCGGCCGGACCTGGAGGGCGTGACATGCTGCGGGGCAGGGTTGCCATGATCACCGGCGCGTCGAGCGGCATCGGGGCCGCGGCGGCGCGGCTGTTCGCGGCCGAGGGCGCCGCCGTCGTCCTCATGGCCCGGCGGGCCGAGCGGCTGGAGCGGCTGGTGGCCGAGGTGCGCGCCGAGGGGGGCCGGGCGCTCGCCGTCGCCGGGGACGTGACCCGGTCCGCCGACGTGGCCCGCGCCGTCGACGCGGCCGTCAGCGCCTTCGGCCGGCTGGACGCCGCCTTCAACAACGCCGGGTACGGCACGGCGGGCGTGCCGCTGCACGAGGTCGGCGACGAGGACTACGAGCGGACCATGGACGTCAACGTGCGCGGGGTCTGGAACTGCCTGCGCCACCAGATCCCGGCCATGCTGGACGGCGGTTCGGGCGGGGCGGTGGTCAACACCTCCAGCGTGGCCGGCACCCGGGCCACCGGCGCCTCGGCCGCGTACGTGGCGGCCAAGCACGCGGTGCTCGGCCTGACCAGGGCGGCGGCCGCGGACTACGGGCAGCGTGGCATCCGGGTCAACGCCCTGGTCGTGGGCGCCACCCGCACCGAGATGCTGGAGCAGGCGATCACCGCCGTGCCGAGGCTGGAGCAGGTCTTCCTCGCCGAGTCGGTGCAGCGGCGAATGGCCGGCCCGGAAGAGGTGGCCCGGGCCGCCGCCTGGCTCTGCAGCGACCAGGCGTCCTTCGTCACCGGGGCGGCGCTGGCCGTCGACGGGGGCGCCACGGCCGTGTGACGGGCGCACCGGGTGCACGGAGAGAGGGGCGGTCCCGGAGCGGGGCCGCCCCTTCCGCTCTGCGCAAGAACGGATCCGGGCAGAAATAAAGAGAACGATCGCTTTGATTTGTGCCTCCGCTTTGGCTACCGTCGGGGCCACGGACCCTCGTGCACCTTGGGAGAGTGAGATGACGCAGGCCAGGGCGGCGCGTACCCGCGAGTCGCTCATCCTCGCGGCCGCCGCAGAGATCGACCGCAACGGCTACCGGGGTGCCACCGTGACCGCCATCTGCCGCGCGGCCGGGGTCTCGCTGGGGGCGCTGACCTTCCACTTCCGCAGCAAGCTGCACCTCGCGCTGGCCGTCAGCGAGTGCGGTGCCGCCGCCGCGCGCGAGCGGGCCGAGCGCGCCGCGGCGGGGTCCGGGGCGGCCCTGCCCGCCGTCACCGGCCTGGCCAGGCAGCTCGCCGGGCTGCTGGAGGACGATGTGGTGGTGCGCTCGGCCGCCCGGCTGGAGCGGGAGCGGCCGGCCGCCGTCGGCGCCTGGAGCCGGTCCTGGACGCCCGTGCTGCGCGGCCTCCTGGAACGGGCCGAGGCGGAGGGGGAGTTGCATCCGGGTGCGGCCCCGCAGCTGGTGACGGACCTGGTGGAGTGCCTGCTCGCGGGCGTCGAGGCGCGCCCCGCCGGCAGCGGCGGCCACGGGGGAGCGGTGGGGCGGCTGGAGCGCATCTGGCCGCTGGTCGAGCGCGGGGTGGCGGCGGAGAAGGCCTGAACGGGCCCACCGGGTTCGGTTTTCGGGTGCCGGGGCCCGCCCCGGGTCACGGTCTTTTCCCGATCCTTACTGTCCGCGCCGGTTTCGCCGTGGAAAACATAGCGAACGTTCTGTATTCTTCTGATGTCAGGTCGCCGGGCCCGTCGCCCGGCAACGGGGGGGACGCCTGTGTGTCCCACGCAGGAAGGCAGGACCGTAGTGACGTACATGGAAGGTGGCCTCGACACGGCGGCAAGCACCCTGCTGGCCCGCGAGGTGCACGACCGCATCGGCACCGGGCTCGCGGTGGCCCTGCGCCGCCTGGAACTGCTCGAAGCGACCGCGACCTCCCTCGGGCCGGCCGACCGCGCCCATCTCGACCAGGCCCGCAGCGCCCTCGTCGACACCCTCGGCATCGCCCGCGAGGTCACCACCGCGCTGCGCGGCCGGGCCGTCGCCGCGGCCGTGCCCGCTCGGTCCCTGCGGCAGGCCCTGGACGGCTTCCTGGTGTCCATGGCGCCGCTCGCGCCGGGGGTGCGGATCCAGGTGGACGGCGACGACGGCCGGCTCGACGCGCGCATCGCCGACGAGGTGTTCGTCGTCGTCCGCGAGGCCCTGCGCAACGTGCTCGCGCACGCGGGCGCCCGGCGCGTCACCGCCCACGTCGTCATCGGCGACCGGGACGTGCACGCGTGCGTCACCGACGACGGCACCGGCTTCGACCGCGAGGCCGCCCGCCGCGTCGGCGCCGCCAACGGACTGCACGGCATGGAGGAGCGGGCCCGCGCCCTCGGCGGCGTCGCCACCGTCACCTCGGCCCCCGGCCGCGGCACCCGGATCACCTGCTGGATCCCCGTCGGGGACGACGGAGGGCGGGAGGAGCGGCGATGACCGAGCCCGTCACCCGCATCCTGGTCGCCGACGACCACACCCTGCTGCGGGACGCGCTGTGCGACCTGCTCGCCGCCGAACCCGACTTCGAGGTCGTCGCCCGGGTCGGCGACGCCGAGTCCGCCATCCGCCGGGCCGCCGAACTCCGGCCCGACGTGGCCCTGCTCGACGTGCAGATGCCGCACAACGAGGACCCGGCGGCCACCGTCCGCCGGCTGCTCGCCCGGCGGCCCGAGCTGCGCGTCATCATCGTCAGCATGGACGACCACCCGGTCCTCGTACGGCAGTTGCTCGCCCTCGGGGTGCGCGGCTACCTCCACAAGAGCGTCAGCCGCCAGACCCTGGTCGCCGCGATCCGGGAGCGCGCCGACACCGGACGGCGCACCGTCACCGTGACCATGCCGGCGGGCGGCCCGCACCCGCAGGGCGCCGCCGGCGCACCGGCCGAGCGGCTGTCCGAGCGGGAGGCCGAGGTGCTCACCCTGGTCGCCGCCGCGCTGAGCAACCGCCAGATCGGGGCGCGGCTCGGCATCACCGAGGGCACCGTCAAACGGCACATGCGCAAGATCTTCGACAAGCTCGGCGCGGTCTCCCGCCTGGACGCCGTCAACCGGGCGGTCGACCTCGGCGCGATCCGCCCGCCGCGCCCCCGCCGCCGAAGCGCCGCGTGAGACCACACCGCCCGTACGCGCCGGCGGGCGGTCACCCGAGGGGTGCCGCCCGCCGAGCGCTCCGGCCGGTTCACAGGGCCACGTACCCGCCGTCCACCGGCAGGGCCGTGCCGGTCACGTACGAGCTGGCCTCGGAGGCGAGGAAGAGCAGCGCCCCGTTCAGCTCGTCCAGCCGGCCCACGCGGCGCATCGGCGTACGGCGCTCCACCCAGGAGCGGCCCTTGTCGGTGCCCAGCATCGACTCCGTCATCTCCGACCGGAACCAGCCCGGGCACAGGGCGTTGACCCGGACCCCGCGCGCCCCCCACTCGGCGGCCAGCTCCCGGGTCAGGTTCACCACCCCGCCCTTGCTCGCCGTGTACGCGGCCTGCGGCAGGCTGCCGCTGGCCACCAGGCCGTAGATCGAGGCGATGTTGACGATGGAGCCCCGGCCGCGCTCCAGCATGCCCGTGCCGACGGCCGTGCTGAGCGCGAACACCGCCGTCAGGTTGACCGCCAGGATGTTCTGGAACGTCTCCACCGACTGGCGCTCCGCCGGCACCGTCTCCGACAGGCCCGCGTTGTTCACCAGCACGTCCACGGGCCCGAGTTCCCCCGTGACCGTGCGCACCAGCCGCTCCCGGTCCGCCGCGAGCGTCACGTCGCACGGCACCGCGAGCGCCCCCGGCAGCTCCCCGGCCAGCTCCTTCAGCGGCCCCTCGCGTCGGGCGGCCAGGGCCACCCGGGCGCCCGCCGCCGTCAGCACCCGGGCGATGTGCGCGCCGAGCCCGCCGGAGGCCCCCGTCACGACGGCCACCCGGCCGTCGAGACGGAACAGCTCCACGGGGTTCGCGCCCCCGAACTCCAGGGCCCCGACGGGCCGTTCACCGATGTCCGTCACAGCGACTCCACCTCCGCGATCGCGGCCGACCAGGTGAACCCGGCACCGGCACTGAGCAGGACGAGCAGGTCCCCGGGGCGCACGTCGTCCCGGTCGAGCAGGTCGGCGAGGTTGGCGACGGCGTCACCCGCGCCCAGATGACCGGTGTCCGCGCCGAACGGGACCACCGGGGCGGCGCACACCTCACGGAACGCCGGTTCGTAGGCGTCGGCCATCACCTGCCGGGCCAGCCGCGGCAGCCCCGCCGCCCGCAGCCGCGGATCGTCGCCCCGGACACCCGCGTCGGCCAGGGCCCGCGTCACCACACCCGTCACCGCGTCCCGGGCCAGCGGCCCGAACGGCAGGTCGGGGTGGGCGGCCAGGAACTCCTTCTTGGCGGCCTTCGGCAGCAGCGTCTTGACCCCGCTGAGCGGCGCCGGCCCGAACGGCGCGGCGCCCCGGTGCATGCCCTCCAGCGCGGCCACCGCCACCGTCGCGGTCGACAGCAGCCGCACCGCCCGCCCGTGCGGGGCCCGGGTGACCAGCACCGAGGTGGCGCCGTCGCCGTAGCAGACGCCGTAGTCCCCGCCCCTCCGGTCGAAGCCGGGGGCCGCGAACCGGTCGCCGGTGGTCACCAGCACCGGGCCGGCCGCCGGGTCGGCCAGCAGGTCGCGCACCGCCTGGCCGACGGCGGCCATCGCGCCGTTGCACATCTGCTGCACCCCGGCCGGCTCCGCGGCGCGGGCCCCGAGACGGTCGGCGACGAAGTGCGCCGGGGACCAGAACTCGTGGCCCTGGTGGTACGTCCACGCGTGCAGCACCCGGCCGAGGGCGGCCGCGTCCACGCCGGCGGCGGCCAGGGTGCGGGCGGCGCAGTCCGTGGCCAGCTCCACCGGCGCCCGCTCGCTGACCCGCAGCGCGTCGTACGCGTACCTCTCCGCGGTGTCCGCCGCGATCAGCGCCTCGGCCACCGCCTCGGCCACCGGCTGGGCGCGCTCGCCGAGCAGCCGCTCGGGGGAGGAGAGATAGACCGGCCCGTCAACGCGCATCGCCGGCTCCCGCGGTCAGGGTGCTGTCCAGCCGTATCCGCATCCGGGCGACCTCCGCGCCCTGCTGCACGAACGCCACGTCCGTCAGCAGGCCCGAGCCGACGCCGGCCGGGGTGGTCACCACCGTGATGGGGGAGTCCAGTTCGGCGAACCGCAGGTACTCGGCGCTCACCCCGGCCAGGAAGGACGAGCCGGGCGAGACGCCCCGCCGGTCGGCGGCCAGCAGCAGCGAAGCCTGCCGGGCGGCCTCCATCATCACCGGGCCCGGCACATGGTCCTGGGCGTGGTCGAACATGCTCGGGTGGTCCACCGGCACCCGCAGCCGGCACACCAGCGACTCCCCGTCGTCCCGGACGTCCTCCAGGACCACGTTCTCCGCGTGCTCCCGGCCCACCAGCCAGGGCGCCGGAGCCACCCCGTCCGTACGGCCCGGCAGGGTGTCCGAGGACGGCGGCGGGCTCGCGCGGTGGCTCATGCGCAGTTTCTCGTACACGGCGTCGGGGCGCTGCGCGGTGTCCACGGTGATCACCCCGGCCTCGCGGCCGCCGGCCAGCACCCGCACCCGGTGCACCACCCGGGAGACGGCGCCCTGGTAGTTCTTGGCCAGGTCGACCGAGCCCTCCAGATCCAGGTCCAGCGGGCCGCGCACCCTGAGCGGGGTCACGTCCGTGATGTCCAGAGTGGCCGTGGCGGTGATCGACTTGGTGTCGGCGCCGGCGTCGTGCTGCAGGTGCATCGCGCACAGCAGCATCTGCCGTACGGCCTCGAACACCGCGAGCGGGTCGTGGGCCGCGGGGCGGGTGGTGTGGTCGCCGTAGTAGAAGTGACGCGGCGGGAGCTGGGCCGCGGCCCGGAACGTGTGCTCGTCGACCGACTGGAAGTCGGTGAGGAACACCTCGGCGAGCGCCGCGCGGTGCACCAGGCGGCGGGCCAGGGTGCGCTGCGTGGTCAGCCGGCTCGCCGGTCCGGCGGCGGTGCGGGGCAGGGGCAGGACGGTCATGGCGGTACCTCTTCTTCGTCGGTTTCTTCGTCGGCGGGAAGGTTCAGCGGGCGGCGGCGGCCGGGGCGGTCGCGTCCAGCAGGCCCCGGACCTGGCGGGCGGCCTGCTCGGCGTCGTGGAACAGCACGGCCTGCCAGCCGGCCGCCATCGCGCCGGCGACGTTCTTCTCCAGGTCGTCCACGAGCACGCACCGGTGGGGCTCCAGGCCGGCCCGCTCGGCGGCGATCCGGAAGATCTCCGGCTCGGGCTTGCGGGAGCCGACGGCGTACGAGCAGACGATCCCGTCGAAGAGGGAGTCGTCGGCCAGGTAGCGGCGGTGCCGTTCCCAGGAGGGCGGCAGGTTGGACAGCAGGCCCACGAAGACGCCCTGGGCGCGGAACCGCTCCAGGTGCTTCACCCACGGGGCGTTGGCGGGCCGCCCGGCGAACCAGCGGTCGCCGAAGTTCTCCAGGTCGGCGACGACACCGAAGCGGCTGCCGAGCACGTCCTCCAGCTCGCCCGACCAGGTGGCCTCGTCGATCAGCGGGATGTCGATGGCGCCCATGGAGTCGGTGCCGTGCTTCTCGCCGACGATGCGCATCGCCTCCTTCAGCGACCACAGCGGGACGCCGACCCGGTCGGCGAACTCGTTGAAGGTGACGGAGACCGGTGGGGTGAGCACGCCGCCGAAGTCGGTCCAGACGGCGAGCGGGGCGGTGGTGGTCATGGCGTGGTCCTTCGCTTCGAGGGTGGGGTGGGGAGTCAGAGGCGGTAGAGGAGCCCGCCGTAGTACCAGCCGGAGCCGACCGCCGTGGACAGCACCAGGTCGCCGCTCCTGAGCAGGCCCTTCTCCGCGAACTCCGACAGGGCGATCGGGATCGAGGCGCAGCCGGTGTTGCCGCGTTCGGCGAAGTTGGTGAGGAAGCGCGCCGGGTCCAGGTCCAGGCCGTCGCGGACGCCCGCGTGGATGGCGTTGTTGCCGGGGTGCGGCACCAGCCAGTCGATGTCGGAGATCTTCAGGCCGTTGCGGTCCAGTACGTTGCCGGCGACCCGCAGGCTGGAGGAGACCGCCAGGTCGATCAGCTCCGGCTTCGGCCGCAGCCAGCCCTCCGGCGCGCGGGCCGCGACGGTGTCGGCCTCCGCCGCGTCGCAGTCCAGCACCGAGTCCAGCAGGCCGCTCGGGTCGTCCGGGTCGCCCTTCTCCAGTACGACCGCGCCGGCCGCGTCACCGAAGACCAACTGGCCGCGGGTGCCGGGGCGGGCCCGGCGGGTGAAGCGGTCGGCGGCCACCACGACCGCCCGGCGCCAGCCGGGGTGCGCGGTGAGCATCGCCGCCGCCGTCTGCACGCCGTGCACGAAGCCGGTGCAGGCACCGCACACGTCGAAGGCGAGCGCCCCGTGCGCGCCGAGCGCCGCCGCGACGCCGGGGGCGATCTCCGGGATCCACTGCCGGTCCGTCCAGTTGGCCAGCACCACCAGGTCCAGGTCACCGGCCTCCCGGCCGGCCTTCGCGAGCGCGGCGTTCGCGGCCTCGACGGCCATGAATTCCACCGTCTCGTCCTCGGCGGCCACGTGCAGGCTCTGCACGCCGAGTTCGGCGGCGGCCTCCGGCGGGTACGTCCGCCCGTCCAGCGTGACCTCGCCCTCGTGGCTGCGCCGCAGCCGGGGGAAGTAGTGGCCGAGGCCGGTGAACTTCAGACCCGTGCCGGTCCAGGTGCGGCCTTCGGTGCGTGCGTGCATGGTGGGACTCCTTGGGTGGGAAGAGGGTGGGGAGCGCGGGCCGGGCGTGGTCAGCGGTAGCGGCCGGCCGGGTCGAGGGCGCGCAGCAGCGTCAACTCCTCGGCCGAGACGGGCTTCTCCGGGACGACGGCGGTGACGTCCGCCGTCCACGAGGTGCGGGTGGCCACCGCCTCGGCGGCCAGCCGGTGCGTCTCCTCGGCGCTGTCGGCTGCCTCCTCCGCGGGCAGCCACGTCGCCAGGCGGAAACCGGTGCCCGGGTCCTCGCGGGTGAAGCGGCCGAAGTCGCTGACGACCTCGCGGACGCGGTGGCCCGGACTGGTGCGGTAGGCGACCTCGCGCACATAACGGCGGCGGGACGACGGGGCGATGACCACGCAGTCGGTGCTGGACGCGATGTCGTTGGCCCCGCCGGAGCCGGTCAGCCAGCGGCCGTCGGCGGACCGGCTGGTGTTGATGGTGCCGGTCTCGTCGATCTCGGCCGCGGCAAGGACGCCGAGGGCGCGGGGGTTGGCCGCGACCATGCCGCCGAGGATCTCGGGGATGCCGGCGAGCATGTCGCTGCGCCGGGCGTGCAGGAGGCTGAAGAGGTAGACGTCCCCCGGCTCGGGCGAGAAGCCGTACATGCCCAGTTCCGCCACGACCTTGACGTCGTGGCCGCCCGCCCCGAGGAGTTCGGCGGCGAGCCAGGCGGACATGTGGGACGTGCCGATGCCGGCCAGCAGGGTGTCGTAGCCGTGGGTTCTGACCTGGTCCGCCACGGCTCTGGCGCCGAGGACGATCAGGCGTTCCTGGCGGGTCGCCTCGGCCTCGCCGCCGTCGGCCGCGGGCGCGTGGGCCGGGGCGGCCGGGGCGTGGTGCCGACCGGCGCGCGCACGGGAGGCCGGGGGTGTCGCCGCCGCCGTGCGCAACGCCTGCTCCACCGCCCCGCGTTCGCTGCGGTGGATCTCCGCCCACGCCTCGATGTCGGCCTCGTAGCCGGACGTCGTGTCCTTCGCCGGCCTCAACGGGTCCGTCAGGGACGCGCGGCGGGCCGGGCCCAGACGGGACAGGTAGGCCTCGTGGGAGCCGGGGCCGCTGACCCAGGTCTCGTACCAGCCGGCGCCCCGGGACGGGCCGTGGCAGGAGTCGACGATCTCCTCCAGGAAGGCGTAGTCGTCCAGGTAGCCGTCCACCCCGGCGAGCCCGGCGGTGCGCAGGGACTGGGGATGGGCGCCGAGCGGGGCCTCGGTCAGGCCCAGCACGCGCTGGCCGGGGACGACCACCCGGTCGGCCATCTCGCGCATCTCCTCGCGGGAGACGATCCGCTCCACCGAGGCGATCACCCCACGCCGGGCCGCGTACGCCGCCCATGCGCCCTCGCCGAGCGGCGGCACCAGCGCGATGTTGCCGTCCTCGTCGGCGGCCACGCCGTGCACCAGGGTCACGTCCGGGCGCAGTGCCGTCACCAGGGTGACCTCGCGGTCCGGGTCGGCCGGGTCGGGCACCACGTGCAGCTCGTCCGGCTTGCCCTCGGCGAGGTCGGTGCCGGCGAGCGAGCCGGTGACCGCGTACGGGGCGCCCTGGGCGCCGGCGATCAGCCGCTGGACGTAGGACAGCAGCGACCAGGCCTCGAAGGCGAAGGGCCGGCCCTCCGCCAGGTCCGCGTACAGGGGGTTGGGGCGGGGCGAGGGGTAGGTGTCCCCGGCGAAGCCCGCGATGACCTTGTCGGCCACGCCGGACAGGGCGAGGGCGTGGGCCGAGGAGTGCACGGCCGTCGTGGAGACCGTCAGCCGGCCCGCGGCGCCGAAGACCCGGCACAGGGCGTACGTCAGGGCGTTGGGGCGGGACGGGGTGCCCGCCAGGTGCACATGGTCGCCGGGGCGGACCAGGCGGCGGACGAGGTCGTCGACGTCGCGGGCGATCAGCGGGCGGCTCATGACGGCGCTCCCACCGCGACGACCGCCGTCTGGCTGCCGAAGGCGAAGGACATGGAGACCGCGAGGTCCACCTCGGCCGGGCGGGCGCCCTCGATCACGTGGTCGTGGTCGCACTCGGGGTCGGGCGTGGTGAAGTTGATGGTCGGCGCGAGGGTCCGGTGATGGATCATCAGGCTGGTCGCCGCGACGTTGATGATGCCCGCGAGGCCGAACGTGTGGCCGTAGATCGGCTTGTTGGAGCTGAGCGGCGGCAGGGCCGCGGTGGTGCGCTCCGGGTACAGGGCGCGCAGGGCGCGGGACTCGGCGATGTCGTTGTAGCGGGTCGCGGTGCCGTGCGCGCAGAAGTAGTCGACGTCGTCGGCGCGGCGGCCGGCCGCGGCGAGCGCGTCCTCGATCACCGAGGCGGTGACCTTGCCGGTCAGGTCCATGGTGGTCGGGTGGGCGGCCTCGTTGAGGGAGGCGGCGGAGAGGATCTCGGCGTACACCCGGGCGCCGCGGGCCTCGGCGGCAGAGGCGCGCTCCAGGCACAGCACCACCGAGCCCTCGCCGAGCGCGAAGCCCTCACGGCAGGCGCTGTACGGGCGCACCGCGCGGCTCGGCTCGTCCCGCTCGGAGGAGAGCACGCCATGGCCCATCGCCCGGTAGCAGGAGGCGACCTCGGGCAGGATCGGGAACTCGTGACCGCCGACCAGCATCACGTCGGCGGCGCCGGAGCGCAGTTCGCCGAGCGCCAGCTGGATCGCCTGGTGGCCGCCGACGCAGGCGTTGCTCACCGTGGTGACCAGGCCCTGGGCGCCGTTGTAGATGGCGGACAGGGTGGCCGGGCAGCCGGGCAGGCCGCGGAACATGGCGCCCTTGTCGCCGAAGGCGCCCGGGTCCGCGCCGGACATGACGTCCCGCCACCAGGCGAGGGGGCCGCGGCTGGAGGACATGACGATGCCCAGGCGGCGCGGGTCCACGGCGCCGTCGGCGAGGCCGGCGTCCCGGCGGGCCTCGGCCACCGCGGACATCGAGATCAGGATCTCGCGCGAGTACTTGGCGGCGTGGCCGTCGGTCAGCTGCGGCAGGAAGGGATGGTGGTCGAAGCCGCTGATCTCGGCGGCCGCGTGGACCGGGAGGCCGGTCCCGGGTCCGTCGAAGCGGGTGAGCCGGCCGACCTGGGAGCGGCCCTGGGAGACATTGGTCCAGAACTGGTCGACCGAGAAGGTGTTGGGGAGCACGACACCGATTCCGGTGACCACGATCCTGTTGTCGCGGTCGTTGGTTATTCGCTCGTATTCCGTCATGGGAAAAACAGTAGAAGGGCGGAGAACGGGAGACATGGGCCGCCGGGTACCGAATAATGCGGCGACCGGTACTCCGGGTACCGGTCCTTGATGCAGAAAAAGACCGCCTCTCCGCACGGAGAGGCGGTCCCGGAAAACAGTTGCTCAATTGTGCGTGTACCGGCGCAGTTCCCGTTTCGCCAGCGAGGCCCGGTGCACCTCGTCGGGGCCGTCGGCCAGACGGAGGGTGCGCGCGTGGGCCCACAGCTCGGCCAGCGGGAAGTCCTGGGAGACCCCGCCGCCGCCGTGCGCCTGGATCGCCTTGTCGATGACCCACTCGGCCGTCGCCGGCACCCCGATCTTGATGGCCTGGATCTCGGTGTGGGCGCCCTGGTTGCCGACGGTGTCCATCAGGTACGCCGTCTTCAGCACCAGCAGGCGCGCCTGCTCGATACGGACCCGCGCCTCGGCGATCCACTCGCGCACCACGCCCTGCTCGGCCAGCGGGCGGCCGAAGGCGACCCGGCTGGTGACCCGCTCGCACATCAGGTCGAAGGCGCGTTCCGCCATGCCGATCAGCCGCATGCAGTGGTGGATCCGGCCCGGCCCGAGCCGGGCCTGCGCGATGGCGAACCCGTCGCCCTCGCCGGCGATCAGGTTCTCCGCCGGCACCCGCACGTCCTCGAAGACGACCTCGCCGTGCCCGCCGTGCGGTCCGTCGGTGTAGCCGAAGACGTGCACGCCGCGCCTCACGTGCACGCCCGGGGTGTCCCGGGGCACCAGGATCATCGACTGCTGCCGGTGGCGGGGGCCGTCGGGGTCGGTCTTGCCCATCACCACCAGCAGTTCGCACTCGGGCGCCATCGCGCCGGACGACCACCACTTGCGGCCGTTCACGACGTACGAGTCCCCGTCCCGGCGGATCCGGGTGGCGATGTTCGCCGCGTCCGAGGAGGCGACGTCCGGCTCGGTCATGCAGAACGCGGACCGGATCGCACCGTCCAGCAGCGGCTTCAGCCAGCGGTCCTGCTGCTCGGCGGTGCCGAAGAGGGCCAGCACCTCCATGTTCCCGGTGTCGGGGGCCGCGCAGTTGACGGCCTCGGGGGCGATGAAGGGGCTGCGGCCGGTGATCTCGGCGAGCGGCGCGTACTGGAGGTTGGTCAGCCCGGCGCCGAACCGGTCGTCGGGCAGGAAGAGGTTCCACAGTCCCTGCCGGCGGGCCTCGTCCTTGAGTTCCCCCAGGACCGGGGGCCGCCCCCAGGGATGTCCCGCCGCGTGCTGGGCGTGGAAGACGGGCTCGGCGGGCAGCACGTGCTCGTCGAGAAAGGCGCGCATACGGGTGCGCAGTTCCTCGGTACGGGCGTCGTAGGCGAAGTCCATGGCGTGTCTCCGATGTCTCGGTGGTCCGGGTCGTGCCGGTCACCTCGGCCCCCGGCCGCGAGGCGGTTCGGGCGGGTGGTCGCCGAGGGTCCTGCCGGGGCGAGGCGGGCGGTGGTGGATGGTCGTCCCGGTGGTCGGGGACGTGTCGGTCGGCGTGGTCGTCCGGGGTGTCCCGGCCCGTGCCTGGCGTGCTGGTCGCCTCGGTCCTCTCGGCTGTGAGGCGGTCCGGGCGGGGGTGGCGGCACGAGGTGTTCGGCGCGGGGCCGGTCGGGGAGGTTCGGCCGGGGGCGTCAGGTGGTTGTGCCGAGGGCCTCGTGGCCGCGGTCCACCAGGAGCGGTACGGCGGCCGCCAGGTCGGACGACTCCTCGCCGACGGTCAGGCCCCGCACGGTGCGGCAGTGGATGCCCTCGAGGATCGCGGCGAGCTTGTAGCAGGCGAACGCCCGGTACCAGCCGAGGTGTTCGAGGCCGGCCGGGCGGTGGGCGGCGTACCGCTCCACCAGCTCGCGGCGGCCGGGCCAGCCGGGCAGCGCGCCCGGGGAGGCGACGGGGGAGCGGTCGACGCCGGCGAAGCCGTCCCAGTACACGCACAGCATCCCCAGGTCGGCCAGCGGGTCGCCGAGCGTGGACATCTCCCAGTCCAGGACGGCGCTGACCCGGCCGGGGTCGGCCCGGTCGAACAGCACGTTGTCCAGCTTGTAGTCGCCGTGCACGAGCGCCACCGCCCCGGAGTCCGGGCAGCCGGCCGCGAGCCGGTCGTTGAGCAGGTCGGCGCCCGGGACCTCGCGGGTACGGGAGGCCTCCCACTGCCGGCGCCAGCGCGCGACCTGCCGGGCCATGAAGCCGGCCGGGCGGCCGAAGTCCGCGAGCCCGACCTCGGCCGGGTCGACGGCGTGCAGCAGGGCCAGGGTGTCCACGAGCGCGTGCGTGGTGCGCAGCGCCGACGCCGGACCCAGGGGCGCGAGGTCCGCGTCACCGCGATAGGTGATGCCGTCGGCCAGCCCCATCAGGTAGAACGGCGCCCCGAGCACCGCCGGATCGGTGCACAGGCCGTACGTCCGCGGCACCGGTACCCCGGTCGGGCCGAGCGCCGTCAGCACCCGGTGCTCCCGGGCCATGTCGTGCGCGGTGGCCAGGACGTGCCCGAGCGGCGGGCGGCGCAGCACCAGCCAGTTGAGGTCGGCCTGGAGGTGCAGCATCGCGCCCTCGATCAGCAGTTGGGCGATTCGGTTGTCCCGGTTCTCGGCCGCGGCCAGTTTCGACAGG